>CACVAZ010000055.1:25745-34157 GCA_902727995.1 uncultured Sulfurovum sp. | reverse complement strand
GTTTTATGTAAGCTGTAGTTCTCTGGATAATTTTCTAAAGGAGAGTTCACTTTAACCACAATGCTATTTTTCCCATCAAGTAAGTAATCGCTAATATCAAATTCAAAGGTTTGAAAATAGCCTTTATGAGAACCTACTAAATGGTCATTTACCCAAACATCACATAAATAGTCTACGCCTTTAAAGGTTAAAAAGTGTTTTGAGTTTTTAGGTAATTTTTTACTACTAATCTCTTTTTTAAACCAGATAATACCAGCATGGTTAATGCCTTGTTTGTACCAGTTATTGGGGAGGGTCATGCTTGGGTCATCGTCGCTAAAGCTGTAACGATACCCTTGGGCTTGTGGTTCATGATTAATATGATATTGCCATTCTCCAGCAAGGGAGAAAGTTTGAGGAAAGAGTGTACTTGCCTCAATGGAGAGGAGGGCTAAAAATAATATAAGGATAGGTTTCATTATTGACTAACCTTAACGATTAGTAGCTAATTCAGAAATATTTTGAATCATCTCCATAATCTCTTTTTGTTCTTCACTTAAGACACCTTCTTCTTTTCGTGCATCATCAACTAAAAAACTAATGTCGGACTCTTCAATGTCAATTGAATTTCCTAAAGGGTTAATAATGTATTTTCCTGCAATAATTTTTTTATCAATCTTTGCATGAGGACTCACTTTAGTATAACCCAAGACTACGGATTCTTTAATGGTTGCATTTTCTTTAATAATACATCCTGAACCAATCATCGAAGGACCAATAACGGTTACACCTTTTTCTAAACGCACACTTGAGCCAAAATAGATGGGAGGAATAAGTTCTACTTCATTGAGATGAATATCACAATTGATTCCTGCCCAAATCCCTGGCATGATTTCTTTTCCTGAGGGTTTTACCCCATTAATCTCTTCATTAACTAGCATGATATTTGCTTCATAGAAGTCTTTAGTTGAGCCAACATCTACCCATTGAAATTCAGGAGCAATGGCATAAAATGGCTCACCTTTTTCAACTAACAGTGGTAAAAGTTCTCCACCAATATCAAATTCACCATGCTCTGGAATGTAGTCAAATACCTTTGGGTCAAAAATGTAAATACCCGTGTTAATAATGTTACTTTTCGCCTCTTCTACTTTTGGCTTTTCTTGAAATGAAAGTACTTCTTGATTTTCATTCGTTACTACTACACCGTATTTGTAAACTTCATCTTTTGGAACTTCTTTACAAATTACAGTAGCCGTTGCCTTGTTTTTTTTGTGGAATTCCATGGCAGTTGTAAAATCAATGTCAATTAAGGCATCGCCACAAATCACTAAAAAAGGCTCGTCAAAAAATTGTGAATAATCTTGTACTTTTTTAAGCCCACCAGCAGAACCAAGTCCGACAGGGACAATCTCACCTTCTTCAAGTTTACCTTCTAATGAATAGGCAATTTGCATGTCATAGTCTGCACCATTTTTATAGTGGTCTTCAATGGTATTTGCCATGTACCCAACGGTGACAATAACCTCATTGAAATCATGCCTTTTAAGTAAGTCTAGTAAAAAACTCATTATTGGTCGCTCAACAATGGGTACCATTGGTTTAGGTAACATGTAGGTTAATGGTCTAACCCTTGTACCTTTTCCTCCTGCTAAAATAACTGCTTTCATTCTGTATTCCTTTTCGCTATTTCTCAAACGTTAATGTTATTAAATTTTTATTTATTTCTATGCTTTTACACATTAAAACAGCCAACTTAAGACCTCGTGAACCCTCAGAAAGATAATCTAACTTTTGAGCTTCTTCTTTATTTGGAAGAGGAGGGTAACCTTTACCTTCATCTTGGATACTAATGACAATATTGTCTTCATTATTGCTAAAACTTATGATAATTTTTTTTGATTCTATCTCTTCATTCCCATGAAAAATAGCATTAGTGACTATTTCTTGTGTAATTAATAATATACTATTTCGTTGCTTCTTGTTGATGCTCTCATTAAGGTGTATTTCAATCCATTCATATACATTTGGAATTTCTTCTATTCTACTACTGATTATAAGAGTATCTTTATGCATTTTTTAATCCTCTTTATAAAAAATTAGTTACACTCTTCAGAAATTGTAAAAATTTTATCTAACTGGGTAATTTCTAAAAGTTCTGATGGTTGTTCATTTAATCCTGATAGCTCTAAAGAACCTTCTAATGTCTTTAATTGCTTAAATAAACTAATTAAAACACTTAATCCTGAACTATCTATAAAAGTAACCTGTTTTAGGTTAATAAGTAAATTAATATTTCCATCAGCGACAATTTTAGTCATATTTTCTTTTAGAGCTTTCATATTTAAAACATCCAGCTTCTCTCTGTTTATTTCTATAATAGTTTTATTACTATTATCAATTTTTGTTAACGTTATCATAGTGAATTCCTTTAATTATTTATATTATATATAATATACATTTTATACTTAAGTTTAATTTAATATTTTTATTATAAATAATTTATAATAACTTAAAAATTAAATTTAATTTTAATAATTAAATTATGTTATATATGGTAGAATAAATCACCTTATTAAATAAAGGTAAATAAAGGCTACAAAATGAAGAAAGAACAGGAAGAATTAAAACTTAATAAAATATTAATTGTCGATGATGACACTTTTAATCTTGATGTACTCGAAATGGCATTAAGAGATTTAAAGAACTCAGAAATTATTCGTGCGAATGATGGATTTAAAGTACTCAAAAAAGTTGCTGAAGAGGAGATAGATTTAATTATACTTGATATTTCAATGCCTGAATTAAATGGGATACAAGTATTAGAAAAATTAAAAACGACAGAAGAAACTTCTTTCATACCCATCATTGTGGTCACTTCAAAAACAGAAGACCGATACAAAGCTTTAGAACTCGGAGCTGAAGAGTTTCTTTCTAAACCCATTGACATTATAGAACTGCGTTTTCGTGTCAATAATCTTTTACGGTTAAAAAAATACAATGATTTACAAATTTTATTTAATCAAAGGCTTGAAGAAGAAGTGGCTAAAAAAGAAAATTTATTACGAAACTTAGGGCATGTCGAACAAGAATTAGAATTGGCACGAGAAATTCAACAAAGTATCATTCCTAAAGTTTATCCACAGTCAAGTACACTAGATGTTCATGGTTCTTGTATGCCTGCTTTTGAAGTAGGAGGAGATTATTTTGATGTTTTTAAAACAGAAAGTGATAAATATACCGTATTTGTTATCTCTGATGTTTCAGGGCATGGTTTTGCTTCAGCACTGGTCTCCATGCAGTTTCGTACCATTTTAAGGTCAAACCTTTATAAAGAGACAAAAAGTTTTTCAACACGGGTTGAAGAACTCAATAAAATTATGTGTGAAGACAATGAAGAGGGTACTATGTTTATTACAGGTCTATTTTTACGTTATTGTCATGAAACACAAGTAATGGAATTTATTAATGCTGGTCATCATAATCCCATTGGGCTAAGTAACATGAAATATAAAAAAAGTATTCCCATTGGGATTCAAAAAGACATGCCCTTTAACACCTCCACGATAGAGTTTAAAAAAGGGATGCAACTTTTTCTCTATACTGATGGTATTATTGAGGAAGAAAATAGTAAACATGAGATGTATGGAAATCGTATTTATAAGTTACATGAAAGTATTAAACTTTTTAATGCACGTGAACAAAATGAACTCATTTTAAAAGCATTCAACAACTTTATTGTCAAACAAAAAGATGATGTGACCATTTTAGTGATTAAAGCTATTTAAAATTAGCTTTAGTCAAATTGACTAATTCCTTCTAATATTTTTTCTTTTTGACGGTAAATGGTTTCTATTCCTTTAGATACTTTTATTGTCAAACCCCAAAATTCTTTAGTGTTCATCTTCTCATCACTGTATTCAACTTTTTCACAAATATCAGCCAATTTATCAATCTTAAACGAACGTAAAATTCCTCTTAAGCCATGCATTTTTCTCTTAATATTCTTTTTATCTTTTTGTTCAATGGCTATATTTAGCTCTTTGATAATAAGTAGGATACTTTTTATAAAGGAGTTAAAAAGATGTATTAGTATTTCATTTTCAAAATGCATTACTTTTTTTGTCTCTTGGAATGCTTCTAATAAAACATCTAACTTGCACAGTTCCTTCTCTTTTTTAGTTGTTTGTTTATGCTTAGCATTTGAATATTTAAGCAATAAGTCATGTAAGGTTTGAGGGTCAAATGGTTTGCTAATATAATCATTCATCCCAATATTTAAAAAGTACTCTTTATCTCCTTCTAAAGCATTCGCTGTAATGGCAATAATAGGGGTAGCCATTCCTAGACGACGCAATTTTTTTGTGGCATCAATACCATCTAATATTGGCATATTAATGTCCATTAAAATTAGATCATATACTTTTCTTTTTGCCATTTCAATGGCTTCTTTTCCATTCATGGCGAAATCAGGAGTTAAGTGATGATTTTGTAGTATTTCATTGATTAAAATACGATTCACTTCATAATCTTCAGCAATTAAAATGCTTAACTCCAGTTGTACTTCTTCCTCAATTTTTTCTTTTTTTTTAGACACATAATTAAGTTCTAAAATAGCCGTGTACAACTCAGGAGAGTAATCGTAAAAAGTATCTATATGATAAATCGTCTTGTCGAGTGTTTTTTTGACGCTTTTTAGCATATTTTCTTTAATCAAAATAACACGATAATTTTTTTCAAGTAAAGGTTGACAATTTTCTAAGTCAAAGGTAATGACAATATGTGCTCTTGTATCTAGTAGCATTAAGTCACCTAGGGAAATAGATAAAAACTTTAGATTAAAATGTTCCAACTCTAACGCCACTTTATCAATGATCTTATCAGCTGAATGAATCAAATAAATAGGAGAAACAAGTATCTGTTTACTTAAAGGATTAATCACCTTACATTTGTCATAAATCATTTCAAAATAAAAAGAACTTCCTTCTCCTTGGCTACTCATGACTTTTAATTCACTTCCCATCAATTTACATAAAGAAGAAGAGATAGAAAGTCCTAAACCTGTTCCTCCAAAACTTCGTGTGGTACTGGCATCAGCTTGGATAAACGCTTCAAAAATATTCTTTATTCTTTCTTCAGCAATACCAATGCCATCGTCTTGAACCAAAAATTTTAAATGCTCTTTCTTGGGACTTGGCGTAAAAATCTTCTCGACTCTAATACTAACATTACCTTTAGCTGGTGTAAATTTCAAGGCATTGTTAATTAAGTTGGTTAAAACTTGGCTAATGCGTAAATAGTCCATTAAAAGACACTCGCTAATTCTAGAATCAATATGGATATGATAATTTATGTTTTTCTCTTTTGCCATGGGTCTAAAAATAGAAACAGCACTGTGTAGTTGAACAAAAGGGTTCACCTCAGAAAAGTCAAGTTCTAAGTTACCACTTTCTATTTTGGAAAAATCAAGTATGTCATCAATGATTTTAAGTAGGGTATTGGTTGAATGTTCAATGAGTTTGGTATAACGTTCTTGTTCAGGATTTAAAGCACTTTTTTTAAGTAGTTTTGTAAATCCAAAAATACCATTCATGGGGGTGCGTATTTCATGACTCATATTTGCCATAAAAGCAGATTTTAGTTTTTCAGAGGCTTCAGCAACTTCTTTGGCTGTTTCTAATTGTGTTTGGAGTTCTATGTGTGTTGTAATGTCATGTCCAATGGCAAGGTATTCTCCAATTTCATTGTCAGCATTTAGTAGGGGAAATATTGCTATATCAAGATGATAACTTGTGCCATCTTTTGCTCTTTTTTTTAATTCACCTCTCCAAATATTTTTGGATTGAATGGTATGCCAAAGTTCTTCAAAAACTTTAAAGTCAGTTTGAGGATGCCTGTCAATATTTTGATTTTTTCCAATTAGTTCTTCTTTACTATAACCAGAAATTTTACAAAAAGCTTTGTTCACATAAGTTATCATTCCTGATAAATCAATACGAGAAACAATAAAACTTGTGTGAATCGCACTTTTATACTGTTGCAACAATAAATTACTTTCATAAACAGTTTTACGTCTAGGAACTCTTTTATGCTTAACTTTAAATTTTTTAGACTCTGTTTGGTAAGCATCTTCTAAGTTTAGTTTTTCTTGTAAAGCCTGTGTTGCTTCATCATATTTTTTATAAGAAACTTCTATCTCTTCTAAGAGAAGTTGCGTTTCATCGGTCAAAATCTCAAAATCAAATTCTTTACCAAAATTTTGTTTGAGTTGTTCTTTTAAAGTTTTATGCATAATTTATTCCTAAAAATATTTTTAGTTAATATATTATTATATTTAATTAATATTATTTAAAGTTAAACTCATGCAATTTTATTTATACTTCTCTAGTATTTCTAATAATTCTGTCTTATTAATTGGTTTGCTAAGTACATCATTCATGCCAACCTCCAAAAATTCTTCTTTCTCTGTTTTCAATGCATTGGCAGATAAGGCAACTATTGGAATCTTTTTGTTAAATTTTCTTATCTCTAAGGTTGCATCTTTTCCTGACATTTTTGGCATTTGGTTGTCCATTAAAACCAAGGCATAATTATTATTTTTGACAGCCGAAATAGCCAGTAGCCCATTCTCAACCACTTCAAAAGAGACAAATAGTTGCTCAAGTACTATGGATATTAATAAAATATTAACTTCATTGTCTTCTGCAACTAAGATTGTTCCTGTAAAGCTAACAAGATTTCTTTTCTTGTTAGATTTTAGTTGTTTTTTCTCTATCGCCACAGTTAAAGGCATTTCAAATCCAAAAACACTCCCTTTTTGGGGAATACTTTTAAAAATAACCTCTCCTGACATCAGTTCAACCAATTGTTTAGCAATCGCCAAACCCAAACCTGTACCACCATACTCTCTGGTCACGGTTCTGTCTTCTTGCTCAAAACTATTAAAGATGGTAGCTTGTGCTTCTTTTTTAATTCCAATACCTGTATCAATAACTTTTAAAATTAAAGTAGAGCGTTCATGCTCATAAAGCACTTGAATGCTGACCGTACCATTTTTAGGGGTAAACTTTAGTGCATTGGAGACAAAATTAGAGACAATTTGTGTGATACGTATGTCATCAACCACTAATAATTTGGGGAAATCATTGGAAAAGTTTATTAAAAAACTCACTTCTTTTTCTGTGGCTATTTTGGAAAACAAAGAATAAACATGCTGAAGTTTATCTCTTAAATTAACGTCAATGGGAGAAATTTTAAATTGACCACTTTGCAATTTTGAAAAGTCTAAAATATCATTAATAATTTTTAAAAGTGTTTCACTGCTGTCATTTATAATATTTAAATAATTTGAAAAAGCTTCTTCTTCATATTCGCTAGATTGCATCACTTCAACAAAACCCATAATCGCATTGAGTGGTGTGCGTATTTCATGTGACATATTTGAAACAAAATCATCTTTTGTTTTCATGGCAATATTTGCATTGTTTAATGCTGTGGTTAATTTTTCAGTACGTTCAGTTACTAGTTGTTCTAAGTTTTGGTTAATCTCATAAAGTTCGCTACTTTTTTGTTCTAAAAGTCGCTCAGATTCTTTTCTCGCATTTCGTTCACGATTAACCATTCGTTTAACACGTTCTTCATCCATTTCTTATACCTTTTAATTATATTCGTGTTACTTCAAAAAAGACACCAATTTTATCTTCAAGTCCCATTTTTATCTCTAGAGGCTGCTTATAATGATTGGAAAGTCCTTGGATTAAGCCTTTAGCCAAATGGTGTAATTTTTTAGATGAAATGTAGTAGAATTTAAAACTCTTCTCATCTTTAGAAACAATATTAAATTTAGGTAGTTCAGCATCAGGATAAAGTTTTTTAACTTCAATATGAATATAGGTTTCAACTTGTTCTAAAAACTCTAAGACATTCTCTGTCTTTGCGAGTTCGGGATGCATGTTTAATAAACGGGTAAATAAATACTCTCCAAAAACCTCAAGAAGATCTTCAATAGGTATTTTTGTATGTTCATGCAATTTAATTAAAATGTCTAAGAGTTCTGAAAATGGGTAGTTCCCTGTAGCTGTATAAGCCCCATCATTGGTAAGTTCAAGGTCAAGTAAAACATCATCTAAAAGTTCATATCCAAATTTTTCTTCAACCAGTTCATAAAGTTCTGTAAAAATAATACCTCTCATAAAGGTTCCTTATGTTAAAATTTATTTAATATATTATCATAATATTTTAAATAAATCTATAATAAATTTTTTACTTAGACTAAACGACTCTCATGTTAATATGTTTTTCAATGAGTCCTATAAACTCTTTACGTTCAAATTCATTCATTACTGATTTTGGAATAATTTTAAAATTATTAATCCCCACATATAAAATGACATATTTATCATCTTCTTTGTATTTGGAAAAAGTATCCCAAGG
>CACVAZ010000055.1:14489-25645 GCA_902727995.1 uncultured Sulfurovum sp. | reverse complement strand
TTTTAAGTTCACCTTTTTCCAATAAAAATGCTTTATTAGAAGGAACTTTAGTATTTTTCTCATCATGCATAAAAGTTTCATAAATCAAAACCCCTTCTTCTTTTAAGGCAAGGTCAATTTGAGGAAAGAGTTTACGCTCTAAAAAATAAGTACAAATTATTAAATCATAAGTATTTTCTTTTAAGGTATAAGTATCAAAATCTACCACTTCTGCTTTTATGTTTTCTAAGCCTTTTAAACTTTTAATCGCTACTTCAGAAATGTCTAAAGCATCTACTTCAAACCCCATACCAGCTAAAAGCTTCGCATTGCGTCCCATGCCACAAGCAATGTCTAGTGCTTGAGTGCCTTTTGCTTCTGTGGCATATTTTTCTACGACTTCAATCGTATTTTGAGGTAGGGTAGTTGTTTTGTACTTTTCATTCCACCGTTTTTTGTCTTCATTACTCATCTATCGCTCCAAGTCTGGTGATTTTCGACACCATTTTAAAAAAAGTCTGTCAGGGTTTACCCGTTCATCTATGGCTTTTCCATCCACAATATTGTCTGCTAACATTTTTGCCATTAGTGGAGCAAAAACAAAACCACGACCACCAAGACCATTGCAAACATACAAGTTATTTATGTACACAGGATTAGCTTTCAATTTAGCACCACAAACGAGTTTTGGATTTTCTTTTAGCATTTCTGTTACATTAATGACCGAACCAACCAAAGGAAAATAATCTTTAGAACCAGCCCTCATCCCACAAAAGCTCTTTTTGAGTTTAAAGTCCGAGGTATCTACCATTTCAGAGGCAACTTCCAAAAGTCCCTCAAGTGGTTTAGACCCACAGCGTTTACAGGTCTGAACCTCTTTTTCATGCGTTGCACCTACTTTTATGATGCCTTCTATGTTTGCTGAAATAGAGATTTTTTTGTGCATGGAAACCGTTAAGTCTAAGGATGTTTCATAGTCTCCACGTGTTCCCCAAGTACCTTTAACCCCAAGATAACGCAAGTCAAAAAATTTATTTTCATAACCTGTTGCCAAAATAATTTTTTTGGCACTAGAAGAACCAATATGCCAAAGTTTATTTTTATAGTTTAATGATTTTACATCATATTTAAGGTAATCAATACCTTCTAAAAGTGCTTCACACATTTTAGAAGCATCACAAACTCCAGCTTCAGAAAAAAGAAAACTTTTTTGTGATTTATAAATACCCAACTTAAGTAAAGCTTCTTCACTTATCCATGTTCTTTTGGAGTAATCATGCTTTTCATAGTCAACAAAAAGTTCAGCATTTTGTTCATCTTTAGGAATGCGAATCACACCTGTTTGTACAAAATATTTTGGAAAATTTTTAAGGTAAAATGTTTTTGAAAATTCAAAAGCTTCATTCGTAAGTGTTTGTAAAGAAGAACCTTTACCAATTTTAGGAGAAACGAAAGCACCAGCAGCAGCAGAACCACCAACGGTAGCAATACCTGCACGGTCAAGTACCAAAACGCTTAAGCCTTTTTCTTTTAAAAAATAAGCTGAAGAACACCCTGCAATACCAGCACCAATTACAATGATATCATAGTCTTTCATGGCTTCCTCTTTCTTATGTTTAAAACAACGTTACTATTATATTATAGCTTTTTATTTATAATAAAAACTAAGACTTCTCGGTAAAGCTTAAAGAAGCAGAATTAATACAGTGACGTGTACTCGTCTCAGTAATTCCTTCTCCTTTAAAAACATGTCCTAAGTGCCCTCCACAGTTTGAACAAACAACTTCTATGCGTCTACCATCAGCATCAGGGACTTCTTTTACAGCACCTTCAACCGTTGCATCAAAACTTGGCCACCCTGTAAATGAATCAAACTTGGTATCAGAGTTAAATAAAGGGGCATTACACTGTGCACAAGTATAAGTACCATCTTCATAATGGTTCCAATAGTCTCCTGAAAATGATTTTTCTGTCCCCTTATCTAGGATGATTGCTTTTTGTGTATCATTTAATTGGTTGTATGCCATTGTTTTTCCTTGGGTTAATTTTTCGCACTATATCCTAAGTCACTTTAAAGCTTCACAAGCTAATATAAACCCATGAAATTAAATGAAATTAAAGTAACCAACCCCTACCTAAATTTAGATGATGAATTCTATGATAGAGTAAAGCCTGACCCACTTTTCAAGCCTCACCTTATTCATGTTAATAAATATGTAGCAAAAACACTTGACATTGATGAATCAGAGTTAGAAACAGATGATTTTCTAAAACTACTTAATGGTGAATTTCAGCCTGAGGGTTCTGACACTTTTGCCATGTGTTATGCTGGTCATCAGTTTGGGCATTTTGTACCACGTTTGGGTGATGGTAGAGCCATTAACATTGGGATGATTGACAAGTTTCAACTACAACTAAAAGGTGCAGGAAAAACCGAATATTCTCGCATGGGTGATGGACGTGCTGTGCTTCGTTCAAGCATACGTGAATACCTTGTTAGTGAAGCGATGACGAATTTACGTATTCCTACGACACTCTGTTTAGGGCTTATCGGTTCAGAGCATGAGGTACGACGTGAGCGTATTGAAAAAGGGGCGATTGTTTGTCGTGTTAGTACTTCTTGGGTACGTTTTGGTACGTTTGAGTACTATGCAGCTAATGGTATGTTTAAAGAATTAAAAGAGTTAGCTGATTATGTCATTGAAGAGAGTTTTCCCCATATTAAAGGTAACCCTGACCCATATAAATTATTGTTCAATGAAGTCATGGTTATTACCTCACGACTTATGGCACAATGGATGTCGGTAGGCTTTAACCACGGTGTTATGAACACAGATAACATGTCCATAGCAGGGCTTACCATTGACTATGGCCCTTTTGCATTTTTAGATGACTTTAAACATCATAATGTTTGTAACCATACGGATGTTAATGGACGTTATTCCTATGCAAACCAACCTGCCGTGGCGAAATGGAATCTACAAGCACTTATGAAAGTACTTAGCCCTTTAACCCCCATAGAAGGTATGGAAAAGCTTTTAGAACTTTATGATCGAGTCTATGCAAGATATACCCATTACTATATGTGTAAAAAGCTTGGACTCGAAGGTACGGTAGAAGGTGACCCAGAACTCATCGATGAGATGTACGACATGTTAGAGAAGTTAAAAGTAGACTACACGCTCTTTTTAAGAACCCTTAGCCACTACAAACACAAAGGTGACCGAAGTGACCTACTCGCCACAGCACTTTACCATGAACCTATGAATGACTGGTTAGATGTTTATGATGAGCGTATAAAGTACATCGACCCAACCGAACGTAGAAATCAGATGTTAAATGTAAACCCAAAATATGTTTTAAAGAACTACATGCTTCAAGAAGCCATTGATAAAGCAGAGATGGGTGATTTCTCAGTAGTTGACGACCTCTTTAACATTGCTAAACAACCGTTTGAAGAGCATCCAGAGTTTGAAAGATGGGCGAAGGCTACGCCTAAAGAGTTTAGGAATCAGAGGCTTTCTTGTTCTTCTTAATAAATTTAATCTAACAACAAGGTGCGTTTTTCCAACGCACTATTAAAGTAAAAGTTATTCTGCTTCTGCTCTTGCTGTCTCTTGTTCTTCTCTAAGTAGTCACCCATGAAAGACCAATAACCCCCCCCCTATATTTAGTCATTTAAACACAATATTGTAAATTTTACTCCTCATCTAGCGAATTTTTCTATATAATGCATCAAACTAAAAAATCAAAAGGAAACCAATATGTCACAGCTACTCATAGAAACCATAGACCGAGGTTCCATCGAAAAGCTAGTTCGTAGCTTTTATGCCAAAGTATTAGAAGACCAAATACTAGCACCATTTTTTATCAATGCCCTAGGGGATGACATGAAAAATGACAAATGGTATGAACACCTCATTACCCTTGACAACTTTTGGTTAGGAATGATGCTTAAAGAGGGACGGTACATGGGTGATCCTCTTTTGCCTCATGTATTTTTAGCTGGACTTACCCCAGAGATTTTTGATCGATGGTTAAAAGTTTTTAGAGAAACACTTGATGAAATTTATACACCAGGTAACGTAAGAAATTTTTATGGTAAAGCAAAAGCACTTTCTACAAGGTTTATAAAAGATTTAGAACTGGATGATGATGACGATGACTACTAATTTTGTACCCATAAAATCTGATAAATTTGATTTTTACATTTCTAAATATCAAATTACTATGAGAGAGTATTTAACGTTTGCCAACGAGACCCATAGCCATTACCCCGAATGGATGGAAAAAGAAAACAAATACAACATAGAAACAGGCTCTGATGACCTCTATGAAGAAGCAAACTTTGAAGATGATGCACCAATCATTGGTATTAGCTGGGAAGATGCCAAAGCTTATTGTGCTTGGCTGAGCCTAAAAGATGCTAAAAACTACAGACTACCCACTGAAATAGAATGGGAATATGCTTGTAGAGCAAACACCATCACCCCATACAGTTGCCAAGAAGATGAGGTTAATGAACATGCTTGGTACTTTGACAATGCTTTAGGTGAAGCACATGTTGTTGCTAGTAAAAAACCAAATCCTTGGGGTCTTTATGATATGCATGGTAATGTTTGGGAATGGTGCGAAGATGTTTGGCAAGAGACTTATTATATGGGTGTAGATGAATCCTATGCCAATAACAGTGAAAAGAGAAGAGTTTTACGGGGTGGCTCATGGTTTGATATGAAAGAAAATGCTACTTGCTCTGCTAGACATAAGTATGATTTAGACTTTCGTTATGTTGATGTTGGGTTTCGTTTGCTTTTAACGAGCTAAAAATAAAATTGGGCAATAATCTTTGACAAAAAAAACAAAATAGGCACAAAAATAAGGGTACTCAAAAGTATAAGTACTGTAAGCTCTTTTGGTCTACAATTATAGAGTGAAGCCAAGTTGATGTTAGCAATAGCAAGTGGCACCATCATCTCCATTAAAATAATTCCTTGAAGAAACAAAGATAAATCAGTAAAACTTAAAATAAAGGCTGTAGCTAAAGGAATGATGATGAATTTTTGCGACATTACAATGATGAAAAGAGATTTTTTAAGAGCTGTTAATTTAATGCCATAGAGAAAAGTTCCTAATAAAAATAGTTGCAAGACAATTCCTGCGTAAGCACCCATTTTTAAGAATTCTTGAATCTGTGGGGCAATGTTTACATTGTTGATGTTGAGTAATATGGCGATGGCAGAAGCTGGAATGATGGGAATTTTTAGAATGTTAAAAAGAGATTGTTTAATGGAAAATGAACCTCTAGAATAAATATAAACACCTAAGATGTAAATGACAAAGACATTGGCAATATTTATGAGGGTGGTGTAAATGACAGATTCCATACCAAACAGAGCAATGCCCAAAGGAATACCTATGTTTCCTGTGTTTCCTGCAAAACCAGCAATGCTGACTATGGCCTTTTCTTTTGGGTCTTTTATGAACATCTTGGCTAGAAAAAGAGTGGGAATGAGTAGGAGTAAAATAATGCCTATGTAATAGAGTGGAACAAGGGCATGTTCAAGAGAGAGCTTGGCTGTGGAAAAACCCCAAACAGTTACGAATGCTTGGAGAAAATAGACAGAGAAAAGGGTGAGGGTTTTAGAGTCCATTTCCTTTTTAAAAATACGTTTGGCTAAATAACCTAAAAAAATGAAAATGTAAACAAAGATGATGGAGAGTAAGGTTTCAAACATGCAGTTAAGCCTAATTTTTAAAGAAATCATACTATAATCTTTTAAAAAATTAAAACGTATTTTAAAGGCTATTTTTGGAAGATACATTAACTAACTTAAGTACTTGGGGCTATTTAGCTTTAGCATTTTTCTCTTTTGGAGGCTCATTAGTTGTGGTTGCAGCAGCTGGTGTTTTGTCCTATATGGGGGAAATGAATTTATATGTCTCATTGGGGATTGCCATAGTCTTTAACTATATTGGAGACATGTTTCTTTTTTACCTTGGTAAGTATCATAAGGCTGACATAAAACCTTATTTTGAAAAACATAAACGTAAGATTGCACTCTCAACCTTAATACTCCGTAAGTATGGGGTTTGGGCAATATTTATTCAAAAATTTTTATATGGTATTAAAACCCTCATTCCTCTTTCCATGGCACTTTCACGCTATGACTTTAGGAAATTTGGTTTTTATAATGTCTTTGCTTCTATTTTCTTCATAGTGGTGATTATGTTAAGTTCTTTTTATGCTGGTGAGACGATTAAACAACTTTTTGAAGCTTTTAAAGAGTATCCTTGGGTTCCTTTTGTTGTTCTTTTTAGCGTTATTGGGCTTCTTTGGTTTGCGATGGAAAAGATAACAAAGCGTCAATAGTATGAAGCTTCCAACAATTTATCTTTTACGGCATGGTCAAACTCTTTGGAATGCCCAAGGGCGTTATCAAGGACAGCTTGATTCTGCCTTAACTTCTAAAGGTGAAAAACAAGCAAAAACCAATGCCTTAAAATTAAATCAATATATTGACATTAAAGAAGTAAAATTTTTTGCCTCACCTTTAGGACGTGCTAAAGTAACAGCTGAAATAATAGCTAGGTGTAATGGGCTAGAGTCTTCTAAAATTATTTTTGAGCAGGAGATTCAAGAGTTTAATTATGGTATTTTTGAGGGGAAAACAAAAGCCTATTGTCAAGAGGTCTATGCCAAAGAATTTTCTGATCGTGAAGCTGATAAATTTAATTATGTCTTAGAGGGTGGTGAATCTTATGTTAAAGTTTTTGAGCGTTTAAAGAGATGGTTAGCCTCAATTCAAGAGGAAGAAGTTATTGTGGTGGTAGCCCATGAGATGATTAATCGTGCATTACGGGGAATTTATTGTAATATGAGCAGTGAAGAGATGTTAACATTGAGACAAGCTAATGATGTACTGATAAAGCTAGAAAATGGAAGCGAAGTTATTTTGGGCTAAAATTGCTTCTAAGACTTAAATTTAGGTCTTTATGGGGCAATAAAATTTCTTATTAAATAGATTTGGATATAATGCACAAAAATATAATGTTCAAAACATATTATTTATCTTCATAAGGAGTCTTCCTCTTGGCTGCAAAAGACATCAATAAAAAATTAGACGACATATTTAAAGAGTGTAAAAAATCTGACTTAATAACTTTTGAGAACTTAGCAAAAGAATTTGACAAGCAACCCACTGCTGTTCAATCAAAAAAGATTTTAAAACTTTCACAAACATATAAAATAAATTTACTCACTTCTTCAGAATATGCACATTTTCTTTCAGCAGGAGAGAAAAAAAAGCGTGAAGAGGTTCGAAAAAAAGAGATGGAGGATGGGGATGCTGAAGGTTTTGACTTTTTAAAAGAAAAAGAGTTATTAGAGTGGAGCCGTTCAGATTCTCCTGTTCGTATGTATCTTCGTGAAATGGGAAAAATTCCTTTACTTACTAAAGAAGAAGAAGTTTTTTTAAGTAGAGAAATTGAATCAGGTGAAGATGTTATTTTGGATGCTATTTGTTCTGTTCCTTATCTCATTGATTACATTTTAAATTACAAAGGACCCCTTTTAAACAGAGAACGTCGTGTTAAAGAGTTGTTTAAAAGCTTTGAAGATGAGAAAGAAGAGAAAGAGACGACTGACGAGAAAGGAAATGCCACTCCTGCACCTGTTATTGTTAAAACCACAGCATCGGTGGATAAAGCTGCTGAGAAACGTGTAAAACAAGTTGTGACAGCCTTTAAGGCATTGGAAAAAGCTAAAAAAGAGTGGATGAAAACACGAGATGAGTTAGAACTTACTTTAGAAAATAATGCTTCTGATGTTGAAAAAATTATGCATGAGCAGATGAAAGTTGCTTTTAGAAAACAACAACAAAAATTTGCACTTATTGATTTAGGACCTACATCAAAACTTATTAATGAACTTGTAAAAGCTATGGAAACAGCACTAAAAAGTGATGATGGTTTTGAGAAAGAGCTTAAAAGACTTGAATATAAGTTACCCCTATTTAATGAAGCTTTAAAAGAAAATCACAAAGGTATTTTAACAAATATTTTAGAGATGGACAAAGAAGATATTACCGATGCTGTACCAGAGACGACAATGGTAAGTACTTATGTCGAAATTAAAAAACTTTATGAGACAAGAGAAGCGAGTAAAGACAGTTTTAATCTTGACCCTGAAAAACTTGAAGAGATTTTAGGACAGATTCGTCGTGGTAAAAAACGTTCAGAACTTGCAAAAACAAGAATGGCTAAGTCAAACTTACGTCTTGTGGTTTCTATTGCTAAACGTTACACGAACCGTGGTTTACCATTCCTTGATCTCATTCAAGAGGGGAATATTGGTCTTATGAAAGCTGTTGATAAATTTGAATATCAAAAAGGGTATAAGTTTTCTACCTATGCTACTTGGTGGATTCGTCAAGCTATTTCACGTGCCATTGCTGATCAAGCACGTACCATTCGTATCCCAATTCACATGATTGAAACGATTAATAGAATTAATAAGATTATTAGGAAAGGTCTTCAAGAGACAGGTAAAGAACCTGATTTAGATACCATTGCTAAAGAAGTGGGTCTTTCTGTTGACAAAGTTAAAAATGTTATTAAAATCACTAAGGAGCCTGTAAGTCTTGAAACACCTGTTGGTGATGAAGATGATGGAAGATTTGGTGACTTTATTGAAGACAAAGAGACACTAAGTCCTTCAGATGCTGTGTTAAACGATGACCTTAACAATCAGATAGATGAAGTACTTGACCAATTAAATGAGCGTGAAAAAGCTGTTATACGAATGCGTTTTGGACTTCTTTCAGATGAAAGTGACAGAACACTAGAAGAGATTGGTAAAGAACTTAGAGTAACGCGTGAGCGTGTAAGACAGATAGAGTCTTCTGCCATTAAAAAGTTAAAACACCCAAGAGTAGGGCGTAAACTTAAAAACTACATAGAGGGTTAATTCTCTCTGTTAATTCTTTCTATAGATACATTTCTTGTTTTAGTTTCTCTTGATTTAATTTCTTAATTAATTTTAAAGAGAGATTTCCATAGCGTTCTTCATTAATTCCTATTTTCTCTTTAAGTGCTTCTAAATCACTATTATTTGCCCATGCTTTAAAAACTTTAAACTCTTTTTTTGTGAGCTTTACTTTTAAAACGTCTTTTAACTCATTTTCATCTTTAAGTGGATGAATAAGTTTTCTGACATGTCGTTCTACTTCATCTCTAAGAGGGGTTGCTTCATCTATTATTTCATTATCATTCATTTATCGTTCTCTTTTATATTCATTATATTGAGTGTCAATGCATTCTTGCATTGTGGTTCTTAGGTCAGCATACCAACCTTTATTGGCTTTAGAGACCTTGAAAGGCTCTAAATAGGTAAGATGAACAGTTGCATTACGAGCCGTTCTATTATGCTCATTAAGTAGTTTTTTGCTGTTGCTAATAACAATAGGTTGAATGGTGAGTTCAAGCTTTTCAGCCATCACTCTGGTTCCCCCTTTAAATTCTAATAAAGCTTGTTTATCCGTTCTGGTTCCTTCAGGAAATATAGCAATAACTCTTTTAACTTCGCTCTCTAGAGTTTCTTTTGCATCACGTAAGAGTTTTACCAGTCCTGTTTTATTTTCTCTATTAACTTCTATCATATTGGGTAGCTTGAGAAGATATCCAAACCAAGGTGCATCAAAAAGTTGTTTTTTAGCTACCCAGCGTATGTCAGTGTTAGCAGCTGCTTCTAAAGAAACAATGTCAATAATACCTTGATGGTTTGCAATGAACATATCTACAGTATTGTCTCTTTTTCCATGAGAAACTATTTTCCCCCCAAGAAAAAATATAATAACTTTGTTCCAGTAGTGAAGAATATTTGACCTCTTTTGTGGAAAAATCATCATTAGAGGTACCATGATACCAGCTGCTATGAAAGAGATGGTAGCAGCACCATAGTAAAATCTAATCTTTGCAAAGATTTTCATCTTTAATCCATCCGACTGTGCCATTTTTGTATTCAATTTTTACAAACTCATTTCGCCGTGCTAATTGTGTGGTTTTGTATCGTTTATCTATATGTATGGAGGTTGTAGAATTTGATGTTGGAACAATGTAAAGTGGTGATCCTTCTTCTACACAAACGGTGGCTAAGGCTGTGTAAAATGTCAATAACACAGCAGCAGCAATAACAGCCATGACAAGGTAAAAGAAATCTTTTTTCCATAAAAAAAGTAAAACAAAGACTATAACAAGGGTTAGAAGGGTATATTTTTTCAGTGCTTCAAAACTGTCATCCTTAGGATTTAAATCAGTTTGTGCAGCAACTGAGCCATCTTGCATTTGAATGGGAATACTTTTTTCGACAAAAGCTTCTTTAATCGTATCAAAGTAGCTAAAATTGAGTTCAGTCTGCTCACTTGGTAATACAATGTAGTAGTGTATTTCCATTTTAGAACCTTCTCTTCTTGCATTTTCAATACCATCTTTAAGGGCAGAAGGAACGTAGATATCTTCTAAGTTTGCATCATGTGCTTCAAGTGCGATGGCAATAAGGTTGGTTCTTTCATCATAATAAGAGACCTGATGATTTTTAATTTTTAGTCCAGAGGCAATAACTCCTGAGAAGTCTTTATTTTTAGGAATTTTCTTGACAGGTATTTTTACTCCTGAAAGTAATTTTTCTTTACCATTAAAAACTACAGAAACTTTAGGAATGGAGAAAAGTTTATCGGTGGTTTTAAAATAAAAAGTATAAAAGGTTTTTGATCCATTACGAATAACAACAGCTTCTTTCATAATGGGTTTCTTGGAACCTTTAAAGTCAAATGAAATTTTTGAGTTAGTTGTAGCATTTATTGCTAAAAAACTAATGGGGAAAACTTGTTTCTCATATACTTTTTTAGGTACATAACTGTATTCAACATCTCCTGCAATAAGCATTGTAAAGTAGGTTAGAAAAAAAGTAATAAGAAGTTTCATTAAGCCACAAGTCCTTCAAGCATTTTTATACCATCATCTGAACCTAAAATATTTTCTAAAGCACGTTCAGGGTGAGGCATAAGTCCAAATACATTTTTGTTTTTGTTACAAACTCCAGCAATGGAAGTCACTGAACCATTAACAACAATTGGCTCTCCTTTTTCATCGGAATAACGTACTAAAATTTGTTCATTTTC
>CACVAZ010000055.1:0-14389 GCA_902727995.1 uncultured Sulfurovum sp. | reverse complement strand
TCAACTTCTCTCAATGCTTCTTCTTTGTTTGTAGAAGTGAGTTTAAGAACAATCTGTTTTCCCATACGAACATCTTCAACCCCTTCAAAATTCATGGCATCTAAGGCGTGGTGTATGGCTTTTCCTTGAGGGTCAAGTACCCCTTCTTTTAAAAATATATTTACAATTGCAGTCATTACTTCATATCTCCTAAGATTCTATTTAAAACTTCTTCATAAGCTACTCTTAGACCACCTTGACCTTTTCTAAATCGGTCTTTGTCCATACTTTCACCTGTTTCAACATCCCAAAATCTAAAGTTGTCAGGACTTAGCTCATCAATTAAAATAATGTTGTTATTTAAATCTCTACCAAATTCAAGTTTGAAATCAACAACGGTTAAGCCTTTATCTGAAAAAAAATCTTGCATAATTGAGTTTATTTTTCTTGCCATAAAACGTATGTAATCTAATTCATCTGTATGGTTTACCAATTCTAAAATGAGACAATGTTGATCATTTAATTTAGGATCACCTAATGCATCATCTTTATAATCAAATTCTACTAAGGTAAAGGGAAGTACTTTTCCATTTTCAATTCCAAGGTTTTTACTTAAGCTTCCTGTAGCAATGTTTCTAACAATAACTTCAATAAGAATAACATCACATTTTTTATGTAACATATTATTATCATCTAGCATCTCCACAAAGTGTGTTGGAACACCTTTGTTGTTCAGCATTTTAAAAAGTTCAGTTGAAATTTTGTTGTTTAAAGCACCTTTACCCACTTCACTTGATTTCTTTTCGCCATTAAAAGCTGTTAAGTCATCTTTGAATTCAGAAATTAAAAGTGTGTCATCTTCAGTATGCCAAATTTTCTTTGCTTTACCTTCGTAAAGCAATTCTGTTTTGTTCATGATTGTGTTGTCCTTGTTGTTAGTTAAATTTATTTACTTGTAATCATTAGTGCTTTGAGAATGTCAACAGCAGATTTAAGTTGAGAATCTTTATAGATTTGATCATCAGTGATGACAGTTTTGTCTTCTTCTTTTTCCTCATCATCTTCTTTTTTACCATCTACTTTTTCGAGCTCACTCTCTAAGTGTTTTTGTAAATCACGCTCTTTAATTGAAATACCTTCTTCTGCTTTTTTGATTTCACCAAAAGAGACTTCCACATCAGGGGTAACCCCTACAGCTTGAATGGTTCTTCCACTTGGCAGATAGTAACGTGCAATGGTTAAACGTAAAGCTTCATCCTCGCTAATTGGCATAACGACTTGAACAGAACCTTTACCAAATGTTTTGTTTCCTACAACGACAGCTCTTTTATGATCTTGTAAAGCACCCGATACAATTTCTGAAGCAGAAGCTGAACCACCATTTACTAAAATAACTAAAGGAGTTTTGGTATCGGTATTGGCTTGACTCGCATTATAAACTAAGTTCTCTTCTGGAATCTTACCTTTTTGACTTACAATAGCCCCTTCCTCTACAAACATGTCTACAACACCAATGGCTTGATTAAGTAAGCCTCCTGGGTTATTTCTTAAGTCAAGAACAATTCCTTTTCGACCAGCATTTTCTTTAATGCTTTTTTTTAAACCTTGCACTACTTTTTGGTCAAATGAGGTAATACGCATGTATAAGATATCATCACCAATGGTTTTTGAGTAAACTGATTGAATCTCAATAATATCTCTAATAATTTCAATTTGAAGAGGTTTCATTTCCCCTTTTCTTACAACCGTTAATTCAATGGCAGTTTTGGGTTTTCCACGCATGATTGATACAGCTTTATCAATGGTCATCCCCATGGTAGCGAGTTCATTAATTTTTAAAATAATGTCTCCAGCTTTAATCCCTGCTTTATCAGCAGGTGTTCCCTCAAGAGGAGCAATAACAGTTAAGGCACCGTCTTTCATTCCTACTGTGATTCCAAGTCCACCAAATTCTCCATGTGTTTGCACTTGTAGCTCTTTGGTCTCTTTTGCGTCCATAAATGATGAATGTGCGTCAAGGTTTGAAAGCATTCCCTTTAATGCATTGTTAATAATGTCTGAAGCATTAATATCATCAACATATTGTTCTTCTATAAGCTGTACAATTTTTGTGAACTTTAAATATGACTCAAGTTTTGAAGTTTGTTGATCTTGACGACTTGAGTTGTCAGCTTGTAAGGAAGTTGTGAGAACAACTGAGGCTGTAATGCTAGAAAGAAAGCCCAGAAGTATTGCTTTTTTGTTTTTAATTATCATTTAATTGTTATTTATCCCATCAGTTTTATGGGTTATATTTTATCCAAAATTGCTAAAAGTAGAGTGTAATGTATGTTGAAAATTGTACTTTGCAACAAAAGTGGCATATTCTTCTATAAAGTTAGTATAGAATAACAAAGACAGAAAATAAATAATATTAGGAAGTAAGTATGAGCATATTAGAAAAATTAACAAATCAAATGAATTCAGCTCTAGAATCAGGCGTTTCATTGGCATTACACAATAAAAATCAAGAGGTAGATCCACTGCACATTGTTTGGGGGCTTTTAAGTAATTCTAATTCACTTTTAAATCAGGCATTCAATAAAATGAATGCTGATAAAATTGCCATAGAACTCGAAGTTAAATCCTTGGCAAATAAGCTACCAGCTGTCTCTTCGGTTACAAAAGAGAGTATTAGACTTTCACAAAAAATGGTTACAACTTTGCAAGGTGCAGAAGGAGTTATGACAGCCAATGGTGATGAGTTTCTTTCGGTAGATACTTGGATTATTGCGAACCTAAATGAGAGTTTTATTAAAGAGAGCATGGGTAAATATATTGAGCTTTCAGAACTAAAAAAGACACTCGAAAGCATTCGTGGAGGTAAAAGTATAGATTCTCAAAGTGGAGATGAAGCCTTAGAAGCTTTAGCGAAATATGGTGTAGATTTAAATCAAAAAGCTATGGATGGTGAGTTAGATCCTGTGATTGGACGAGATGAAGAGGTGCAACGAATGATGCAAATTCTCATTCGAAAAACTAAAAATAATCCTATTTTGATTGGTGAACCAGGAACGGGTAAAACAGCTATTGTTGAGGGCTTAGCACAACGAATTGTAAATAAAGAAGTACCTTTAAGTTTACAAAATATGAAAGTTGTTTCCCTTGATATGAGCCGTTTAATTGCAGGAGCAAAGTACCGAGGAGAATTTGAAGACAGACTTAAAGCTGTGATTGATGAAGTCAAAGAGAGTGCAAATATCATTTTATTTATTGATGAAATTCACACCATTGTAGGAGCAGGGGCATCTGAGGGGAGCATGGACGCTGCGAATATTTTAAAACCAGCTTTGGCACGTGGAGAACTTCATACCATTGGGGCGACAACACTTAAAGAGTACCGTAAATATTTTGAAAAAGACACAGCTCTTCAAAGACGTTTTCAACCTGTTAAAGTAGATGAACCAAGCATTAATGAAGCTTTGCAAATTTTACGTGGAATTAAAGAACGTTTAGAGTCGCATCATAATGTAACCATTACGGATGCTGCTTTGGTGTCAGCTGCAAAATTATCTGATCGTTACATTACCGACCGTTTCTTACCTGACAAGGCAATTGATCTTATAGATGAGGCTGCTGCAGAGCTTAAAATGCAGATTGAATCTGAACCTACAGATCTTGCAAAAGCAAAACGTGCCTTGTCAACCTTGCAAGTAGAAAAAGAAGCTTTACGTATGGAAGAGGGGGATAAAAATTCTTCTAGACTAGAAGAGATAGAAAAAGAGTTAGCTAACTTAGAAGAAGAAAGAATCTCTCTTCAAAGTCAATTTGACAATGAGAAAAAAGTTTTTAATGACATTGCCAAATTAAAAAGTGAAATGGAGTCGTTAAAGACAAAAGCGAGTAATTTACAACGTGAAGGTGATTTTTCGAAAGTAGCTGAGATTACCCATGGGCAAATTCCATCTAAGGAACAAGAAGTCAATGACTTAGAAACACGTTGGAATAATATGATGAAAGAAGGAACACTGCTTAAAAATTCGGTTGATGAAGAGATGATAGCTTCTATTGTAAGCCGTTGGACAGGCATTGCTGTTAATAAAATGTTACAAACTGAAAAAGATAAAATTTTAAATATTGAAAATATTTTAAATAAAGAAGTAGTTGGTCAGAATGAAGCACTAAAAGCCGTTTCTAAAGCTATTAAAAGAAATAAAGCAGGATTAAGTGATACGAATAGACCGATTGGTTCATTTATGTTTTTAGGTCCTACAGGGGTGGGTAAAACCCAAGTAGCAAAAACTTTAGCAAAGTTTCTTTTTGATTCTGAAAAGTCACTCATTAGAATTGATATGTCTGAGTATATGGAGAAACATGCAGCTTCACGTTTGGTAGGAGCTCCTCCGGGGTATGTTGGCTATGATGAGGGGGGACAATTGACTGAAGCTGTAAGAAGAAACCCTTATTCTGTAGTTTTATTTGATGAGATTGAAAAAGCACATCCTGATGTTTTTAACACCTTATTGCAAGTACTTGATGATGGACGGTTAACGGATAATAAAGGCGTGACAATTGACTTTAAAAACACCATTATTATCATGACTTCTAATATTGCTTCAGATAAAATTATGGAGCTAGAAGAACGAAATGAACGTGAAGTTGCTGTCAATGCTGAGTTAAAAAAACATTTTAAACCTGAGTTTTTAAACCGTTTAGATGACATTGTTATTTTCAATCCGTTAAATTTAGAGGCAATTACAAGCATTGTGGACATCTTGTTTACAGGAATTGAGAAAAAATTAGCAACAAGAGACATTAAGGTCTCGTTAACCCAAGCAGCAAAAGATTACATTGCACAAGTTGGTTTTGACCCTGTTTATGGTGCTAGACCACTGAAAAGAGCGTTATATGATGAGGTAGAAGACCGACTTGCTGAACTTATTTTAGAAGATAAAATTACTGAAGGTTCAATTGTCTCTTTTGATGTTGTTGATAATGAGATAGTGGTTAAGATTGATTAGTAAAAATATACATTAAATTTTTTACAAAAGTTTTTTAACTTTTTGTAAGTCTTTAAATACCTCTTTCTTAAAAGATGGGTTTTTTAACAAAAAATTAGGATGATAGGTAGGAAGAATAATGTGTTTCTCTTTTTGGATGATTGTTCCTCTAATCTCTGTTAGAGAATGTGTATCATTACTTAAGTAATGGTATGCTTTTTCTCCTAGTGTTATAATTATTTTTGGGTTCACCAATTTTATCTCTTTAAATAAATAAGCTTTACAAGTATGAAATTCTGATTCATGTACTTCTTGTGAAGCTAAAGGGTGGCACTTTAAAAGATTGCTAATGTAGACGTTTTCACGTGAAAGACCTAAAACTTTTTCTATCATAGCTGTTAACATCTCTCCTCCTCGACCTAAAAAAGGTTTTCCTTCATTATCCTCTATTTCTAAAGGTACATCCCCTATGAACATGACTTCTGCATTTTCATCTCCTTCACCAAATACAACTTGATTTCTGCTTTTAGAGAGGGAACAGAGGTGGCAGTTAAATGCTTGTTGTTTTAAAGCGATAAGGGAGTTAGGTAGTTTTAAAAGGTTTTGGTCATTTTCTGAAAATACTTTTTCAGAGGTGTATTTGTAGCCTAGTTCTTTTAATTGGTAAAGGTGTTTGAGAAGCAATGCATTATGTAAGTTTTTCATAGATGCATTGTATCGTATTCTTTAACGTGAAAAAACTTATATATCAGAGATTAGAGCTAAAACTTTTGTAGCAGAACGGGTTATGACCATTTTTGCAAGAGGTACATTTCCTGTGCTTTTAAAAATACTGAAAAAGGTTAAGGTGTTCATTGTCTCAGTTCCTTCAACTCTTTGAACTAAAAAGACATGTCCATCAGCTGTTCTTGCTTCAAGCATGTTGGTGGTGCTAAAACCAATATCCATAGAAGATTCACCAATTTCTAGGAAAGCATCATTAAAAACACTGGCTGAATAGGCGATATCACTGTTGGTACCTTCTTCATCTAAATAAAGTGTTTCTCCCTCATTGTTTAAAATTGCAGCTCCAAGGTAACCTTTTACCCCTTTTAATTTTTTCATTTGTTCATTAAAATCTAACATTTTTATTCCTTTGTTATAGTTGTTATTATAGTTTTTATTTTATTTAGCTGGTTTGAATTACGTGCATAACTGTGTTAAATGCTTTTCCATCTAGTAGTTCTATGAGTGCTTTTTCTGAAGCTTCTACCCCATCACTTTTTTCAAGTGCTAAAAGCTTAGCATAAAATGGCTCTATGGTTTTTCTAGCATTTTTTGACATTGTTTTACGTGTTGAAATGTAGTTTCTTAAGCTACCATCCGTATTGTAAGCAGGTCTTACATAGGCTAATACCCAGTAAAAAGAACCATCTTTTGTCAAGTTTTTTACAAAAGCATTGACTTCATTACCTTTTTTTAGTTCATCCCAAAGATATTTAAATACCACTTTAGGCATGTCTGGATGTCTTAAAATTGAATGAGGTGCAAAAGTTAATTCTCTTTTGTTATATCCTGAAAGGTTATAAAAAATAGGGTTTGCATATTCTATATTACCTTCTTCATCTGACTTGGAGACAACAATATCGACAGATTTGACTTCTATTTCATTATTGGTTGGGGTTGGTCTTGCCATGTTAATATCCTTCTTTTTTAGTGAAAAAAATCTTCCTGTTTTGATTGTAGCTAAATTAATATAAAATAAAATTAATTTTTATTGTTATTTTATAACAAATAATATTTTTATTATTAATACTATGATAAACTGAACATTGGTAAGATTTTTAAGATAAAGGATCTCATTATGAGTAAAAGTAAAGAACAGTGTTTAAGTATTATCTCTGAACGATTTGCACAAAGAGATAAAGTTTTAGCTTTAGAAGAAAGTATTAAAGAAATAAGTGGTTCAGAATATAGTTTAATAGGGACTTATAATCAAAAAACAAATATATTAAAGACTCGGAATATGAGAATTCCTCTTAGTAGTTCTATTTTAGAAAGTGTCTTATTGTCTAGAAAAGTTTTTTTTGATAATCATGTACAAAGCCATAAAAAATACGATAAAGAGTTAGATAATCCTTTAAATATTAATCTTAAATCCATCATGATAGTCCCCATTTTAAATAGAAGCAAAGAGAATCTTATTGGGTTTATTTCTGCTTTTAATAGCATGGAAAATGGTCATGAATTTCAACGTTATGACACACGGTCTATCTCTTTACTTAATAAGTATTCACGTGAAGTAATTGAATTTCTATTAAAAAATAACTTTAATACGAACGAAGACAAAGAAGTTTTAGCAGAGAGTCCAAAGATAGAAGTTACAAAAAAAATTAAAAAAGTTAATAAAATTGTCATAAGAAAAACAAAAAGTGATTTAGAAAATGAATTAAGCGAACAAGGAAAAAAGCTTCTTGAATTAGAACAGCTCCTAAAGGTCAAAAATGAAGAGATAGACAAAATAAAAAAGAAAGGAAAAGAAGTTGTTCTTGTAGAAAAAAATATAGATGAACTCAAAAAAATCGTATCTTTTTTAAGCAATGAAATGACTTATTTAGCAAATGACAATCATGCTATTTATACTTTTTTAGAAGTTATTAGAAATTCTCTTTATAATAAAAAACAATTGGCTTTTATAGATGAAAAATTAAAAAATTCTCAATTCATAAATAATTTTTCAGATAGTGTGTATACTGAAGCTAAAATACCATTAATTAATCAAGAGTTTAACCCATTTGAATCATTTGCTTCTCTTACCAATTTATATTCAAAAGCATTTGTAAATGAAAATATCTTATTTAATGTTTTTATAGATCCTCAACTTCCGAGTAAAATGTTTGCAGATGTAGAAAAAATTAAAAGTGTTATCGTACATTTAATTAATAATGTTAAAGGACTAATAGATAAAAATGGTATTGCAACGTTAGCCATTACCTATGTTAAGGCACAAGAATCAATAGAGATTATGGTGAAAGGAATACAGCCAAAAGAAGAGAGAAAGTTTTCTGATTTTTTTAAATCTAATGTTATTTCTAATAGTTTAACCTCTAATAATTTGGGCTTAGGTTTAAGTATTAGTAGCAATTTAATTAATATTTTAGGGGCGAAGTTAAAATTAACAACAGAAGGACAAAATGAACATGCTTTTATCGCATTGGTTCCTATTAAAATTGTTGATTCTGTTGAGAAGAAAAAATATTTTAAAAATAAAAAACCTTTGAAAATAGGAATTTTATTTAATGAAGAAGATAACTATGCGTATGCAAACTTAAGAGATTATTTAGATGCTTTTTCCATAGATAAATCAAACATCGTTGCCTTTACTAGTTATAACAAGATGAATAATTTAAAGATTTCTCATTTTATTTGTTTTGAAAATATGTTCTCAGATAAGATTAATATGAATAAATTTCCATCTATTACGATTTTAACTTATTCTGATGCTATTATCTCTAGTCGTTATATGAAAAGTCTTAAAATTAATGAGTTGTATATTAATAGTTACTATGGTATGGCACTACAGAAGATACTTTTTCCTGAGGTAAAAGCAGAAAATTTAAAGGGAAATACGCTCTTAGTAGAAGACACCTTTTTTACTAAGATTACAAATAAACTTAAACGTTAATTTTTAAAGAATTTTTTCTCCCTCAATCCAAAGTCCATTGACCTTTTTTGTGTGTAAAATGGTCTGCAAGGCAATGCTTTTTAAAGAAGAAGGTCTGTCAGGTAAGTATATAAGTGCAAAGTCAGCCTCTTTGCCTATTTCAATTTTTCCAGAATTTAAAGAGAATATTTCTGCTGGATTAGAAGTGATGGACTTTATAAGCAGTGAGGCTAAGTCTTCTAATGGCACTAAATGATGTAGCATTATTCCAGCTCGAAGTTCATCAAGTATGCTAAGCGTGTTATTAGAACTTAATCCATCGGTTGCAGTAGTAAAAGGCATATTCTCTTCAACAAGTGTTTCAATGGCAAGTCTTCCACATCCTAAAAGTCGGTTAGAACGAGGACAATGTGCGATGCTATGTCCGTTGTTATTGAGAAATGTTAGTTCTTCTCTGGTTGCTTGTACAGCATGGGTAAAATGAGCAGGTGTTTGGTTAAAAGCATTCATAAATTCCTCAATACTAGTCACAGATCTTGAAGTGGAAAAGAACTTTTGAAAAAAGCTTAAAAATCCACCTTGTTCTTTTTCTAACCATTCGCGTTCAGCTGGTGATTCTAAAAAGTGTGCTGAGAGAGGAAGGTTTTCTTTTTTAGCAACAGTCACAGCACATTGCAATAAAATAGGATGAACAGCGTAGGGTGAATGAATGGCAATGGCTGGAATAATACCATGCTTAACACAGTTTTTAGATTCACTTAAACGTTCTAAAAAATCACCATAAAGCATGTCGGCAGTAGTGGCATTTGAACCAATGAGTTCGTTAAAAAAAATGACTTTTTGAGGCGTTTGGGTACAGACTTCCAATTCTGTTCCAAAAGAAGAGATGGCTCCAAAAGTAGTGACACCAGAATGAAGCATTTCGTTACAAGCATTCATCATGACTTCATTGTTACAAGCACTTATAAGCTCTTCACGATTTTCTATGACAGAGTCTAGCCATGGCATAAATTCGCCGTACTGAAGCGTTGTTTTGTTGGCAGAAAATTCTAAGTGTACATGGGTATTAATAAACCCAGGGTAAAGTACTGAGTTTTCTTTAGTTATTTCTAGTCTTGCATCAGGGTATTTTTTTTCTAGATTTTCTAGTGTATCTATGGCTTGGATTTCAGTATCAAAAGCCACGGCAATATTTTCTTGAAATTCGTTATTGATATAGAGATAGTTTGGGTTTAAAATTGTCATTTAGAGTTCTCAAATTTTTAGAAAATTATACTACAATAAAATAAAAAATAAAAAAGAATACTTATATGAACTTTATAGATTTCCATTGTGATACAGCGACATTGATACTTGAGCGAAATGAAGAACTTAAAAAAAATGCTTTAAAAATTGACATAGAGAAGCTTCAAAAAGGTGAGGCTATGGCACAATATTTTGCCATGTATATTGATGCCTCAAAAGTTGACAGCTCTTATGCCTATTGCGTAAAAATGCTTCATACTTTTAAAAATGAATTAGAAAAAAATAAAGAGACTATTTCACTTTGTCAAAGCTATAATGATTTAATATTAGCACAAGAAGCACAAAAAATAGCAGCTTTTTTAAGCATAGAAGAGGGGGAAGCTATCGAGGGATCTTTAGATAAATTACGTTTTTTTAAAGAACAGGGTATTTCACTTATGACACTGACTTGGAATTATGAAAATGCTTTAGGTTATCCAAGTTTTGGTTGGGAACATCAGCATAAAGGTCTAAAAGCCAAAGGCATAGAAGCTGTAGAGGAGATGAATCACCTCAAAATGCTTATTGATGTTTCGCATTTATCTGATGGAGGTTTTGAAGATGTATTAAAACATTCTAAAGCACCATTTATAGCTACTCATTCAAATGCAAGAGCCATGAGTAATCACCCTCGAAATTTATCAGATGAGATGTTAAAAAGACTTGCCAATGCTGGTGGATTGACAGGCATAAACTTTTTTAACAACTTTTTAGTCAATGGTGCATTAAAAGATAAAATGGAAATAGCAAAAATTGAAGACATGGTACGCCATATCAAGCACATTAAAAAAGTAGCAGGAGTGGATGTCATAGGTTTGGGTTCAGATTTTGATGGTATTCCTAATCCTGTGGAGATAGAAGATATATCACAAATGTCAAAACTCTTTGAGGCACTTTTAAAAAATGGATTTTCTTTTGATGAGGTTGAAAAAATATTTTTTAAAAATGGATTAAGACTCTTAAAAGAGGTATTGAACTAATGTTAAAAAGAAAGATAACTATAATGAAATTGTTAATATTTTTGTTATCAACAACGTTATTGATTCAAGCCAAAGAAATTAAGCATAAAATAATTATTGGTGCCATTGAAAAAGTACATCTCTTAGATGTAAATATGGTACTTAAAGCCCGTATTGACACAGGGGCTAAAACCACCTCTATTGATGCACGAGAGATTACCCCATTTGAGCGTAATGGAGTAAAATGGGTTAGGTTTACTTGTGTAAATGGAAATAAAAGTAAAACAATAGAGAAAAAAATACTTAGAACAGTCGAAATCAAACGTCATGGAACTAAATCACAAAATCGTTATGTTATTGAGATGAATGTTATGCTTGGTACTGTTTCACGACTTATTCAAGTTAATTTAAACAACCGAAAATCATATGTATACCCTGTACTGATTGGACGTAACTTTCTACGAAACTCATTTATTGTTGATGTTACTTTAAAGCGACCAAAGTGACAAGGCTAAATTAGTTTACTTGCATCACAGAGTAAACATCAGCATCTATGTCATTACGACCTTTTAAGAAGTTAAGTTCTAAAATAAAACAAGCTTCAACACAGTTTGCCCCCACTTTTGAGAGAAGTGATGCAGCTGCTTTGGCTGTTCCTCCTGTCGCGATGAGGTCGTCCATAAGAAGAACACGGGCATTTTCTTTTGGAAAAGCATCAATATGTACTTCAATTTCATCTATACCATATTCTAAGGCGTACTTTTCAGCTACTGTTGTGTAAGGAAGTTTCCCTTTTTTGCGTACAGGAACAAAACCAATGTTTAAACGATCAGCTAAGATAGAACCAAAAATAAAACCTCTTGCATCAATTCCTGCAATGTAGTCTAAATCATAACTTTTATAGCGTTTTTCTAAATGATTCATGAGTGTTTTTAGTGCTTTTGGATTGTTAAGTAAGGTAGTAATGTCTTTAAAGACAACTCCTTCTTTTGGGAAATTAGGGATATCTCTGATACTTGATTCAATTATTTTTTTATCTTCTAGACTAAGTATTGACATTTGAAAACCTTTTATTTAATAATATTTAATATTTAATTACTGTGGCAGTATAGCAAAAGTCAACCAATATTAAGAGCTTTTAGATAAAATTGCGATTTAAAACAGAGGTCTTAAAATATGGCAAAAAAAAGAGTACTTGTAAAGTTTTCTGGTGAAGCATTGGCTGGTGAGAATGGGTATGGTATTGATACTCAAATCTTACACTTTATCTCAAAAGAGATAAAGCTTTTAATAGATAATGACATCGAAGTTGCTGTAGTAATTGGTGGTGGAAACATTATTCGTGGTGTTTCAGCTGCTGCTGATGGTGTTATAAAAAGAACCTCGGGTGACTATATGGGTATGTTAGCAACTTGTATTAATGGTATTGCACTTCAAGAAGCATTTGAACATAGTGGCTTAGATGCACGTTTACTTTCAGCAATTGACATGCAAGAGATTGGTGAATCATTTATTGTACGTCGTGCTAAAAGACATCTTGAAAAAGGTCGTGTGGTGGTGTTTGCTGGTGGTACAGGTAACCCTTATTTCACAACAGATACAGCTGGTACGCTTAGAGCTTCTGAAGTTGAAGCCGATTGTATTATTAAAGCGACCAAAGTAGATGGTGTTTACGATAAAGATCCTAAAAAGTTTCCTGATGCTGTAAAGCTGTCAACTTTGACTTACGATCAAGCATTAGAAGATAACATTAAAGTAATGGATGATACATCAATTGCCTTAGCAAAAGAGAATAATTTACCAATTATTGTTTGTGATATGTTTGAACAAGGTAATCTTTTGGCCATTATACATGGTGATAGAAGTTTATGTTCTGTGGTAGAATAAAATAAAAATTAAGTAATAAGGGATCAAATTGAAAATTGAAAAATTAACAGCAATGGCACTAGAGAGAGTTGACTTTGACAGATACTTATTGGCAGCAGCCGTTGGTAAAAGAGCAAATGCTATTGCAAATGGGGCAACACCTATGGTGGCTATGGACTCTAAAGTTGAAAAGTTTACTGACATTGCATTGGTTGAAATTGCAGAAGGTAAAATTATTATTGGACTTGAAGACTAAGAACTGTGGAGGCTTTATTAGACAAAGCACGTCATATTTCAACCATTAAAGAAGCTGAAGAGCTTCTTTCTTTTTCTCATCCTTTCCCCACAGCACTTTTCTATACAGCATTAAATTTAGCAAAAGTTGCTCATGCTCCTCAAAAAAGGAAAAGTGGTGAACCTTACATAATACATCCGATTATTGTTGCATCCATAACAGCCTTAGTTTCTAATGATGAGGCTATGATTATTGCAGCACTGCTTCATGATGTGGTGGAAGATACGGAGTATATGATTGAAGAGATTGAAGAGATTTTTGGTAAAGATGTTGCACATATGGTTGAGGGTTTAACTAAAATTGAAGATATTCGTGAAATGGAGCTTATTTCTTCTTCAGATAAAAAGCTAATCTCTTCTGCTATGACATTTAGAAAAATGTTGGTCTCTTCGATTAAAGATGTTCGTGTTTTGGTAGTTAAGTTATGTGATAGATTACATAATATGACAACGCTCGAAGCATTACCTCTAGAGAAACAGCAAAGAATTGCAGAAGAGACAATGGTGGTTTATGCTCCTATTGCCCATCGTTTAGGTATTTCACAATTAAAAAATCGTTTAGAAGATTTAAGTTTTTTATACATTTATCCTGAAGCTTATAGAAACATTGAAATTTACATAGAAAAGAATAGTCAAAATTTACATTTAAAACTTAATACTTTTGTGAGAGATATTCAAAGACTTATGAAAGAAAAGGGTTTTGCAGAGGGTGATGTTGAGGTATTTGGTAGGGTGAAACACCATTACTCTATGTATCAAAAAATGCAACGTAAAGGTATAGGAATTGATGAAATCTTAGATTTAATTGCCATTCGTATTTTAGTAAAAGAAGACATTGACTGCTATAAAGTTTTAGGTGCTTTACACTTAAAATATAAACCAATAATTTCACGTTTTAAAGATTATATTACTTTACCAAAAGAGAATGGTTATAGTACCATTCATACAACTTTGTTTAACGATAGTGGAATTGTTGAAGCTCAAATTCGTACTTTTGAGATGCACAAAACAGCAGAGTTTGGAGTAGCAGCACATTGGCGATATAAAGATGGTCGTCAAAAGAAACAAAAAGTAGATTTAAAATGGTTAGAAGGGCTTCAATATCAAAATGATTCGGTAGAGGAATTCTTTTCTTTGGCTAAAGGTGATTTATTTGTCGATGACATTTCAGTTTTTTCACCTGATGGTGATAACTATACTTTACCTCGTGAGTCGGTAGTCTTAGATTTTGCTTATGCTATACATTCGGAAATTGGGGATAAAGCTGTTTCTGCCTTGGTGAATAAACGTAAAAAATCACTGTTAACCACTTTGAAAAATGGTGATATTATCCGAATTGTGACCGACAATAATGCAAAGGTTCACTGTTCATGGCGTGATACGGT
>CACVAZ010000054.1 GCA_902727995.1 uncultured Sulfurovum sp. | reverse complement strand
CTCTTTGAGTTTTGAGTAGTGTTCTGGTCCAAAAGTAACCAGCATCTCATACTCTTCACCAGAACTCCCTACCTCATCACTTATCTCTTCGAACATGTGCATGGTTTGTTTTTTTATGGCTAAAAGTTTGTTGGTATCACAAAAAAGTCCATCGGAAATGTCCATTCCTGCGTTCAGGTATTTTCTAGCCTGTTTTATGAATTCTCGTTTTAGTTTTGGTTCAAAAAAACGTGATTTAGGTTTGATGCTTTCCCCTCTTAATAATGCCTCTAAACCCTCTTTGCTCTCACCCAATGTTCCTGTGTACGCTAAAAGGTCACCTACTTGTACATTGTTACGGTATAAGGGACGCTTCGACTCAGAAACAATGGTAATGGAAATATGCAATTTATCACCTGCAATGGTATCTCCACCTATGATTTCACATTGAAAATCTTTGGCTGTCTTCTCTAATGAGGCTAAGAGTTCATCTATCTCATCGGTTGTAATGTCTTTGGGTAATGATAGGGTTACTAGAGCATACTTAGGATCGGCATCCATAGCGACAGCATCGGAGAGGTTTATAAGCATTGCTTTACGCCCTATTTGCCACATGCTCATCCACTCTCTTTTAAAATGTACATCTTCAAAAAATGCATCCATACTATAGATTTTCCCATCTACGACAGCTGCATCGTCACCAATGTGTTTTGAATTTAGTTTGTTTATTAGGTAGTCTTCTTTATTCATTATTACTCTCATTCTCTAAAATTTTGTGCTAATTTAGCTAAAATCTTATTAATAAAAAATTTATAAGGAAACAAATGCAATTCAAAATCGCTGAACTCTCTGACATTGATGCCACACTTAAACTTCATGCTAAGTACCAAATTGACAATATAAAAGAAGAAGACAAAGCAGATGGGTTTGTAACTACTGCATTTACAAGAGAAGAATTAACAAAGCTAATCAACGAAGAACAAGGGCTTTTTATTGCTAAAAATGAAGAGGTGGTTTTAGGATATGTAATGGCTGCTTTGGTCACAGTGGGAAATGTTTAGGTTTATGATAGAAGATTTGCATAATTTAGAATACTTAGGACAAACACTCAATACACAGAACTCCTACCAGTATGGTCCTGTTTGTATTGATAAAAAGTTTCGAGGCTCTGGTTTACTTGAAGTTTTGTTTGAGACAGCTCGATATGAGATGTCAAAACGGTTTGATATTTTAGTTACCTTTGTTAATAAAAATAATCCACGTTCTTACACAGCACATAAACGGAAACTTGGCTTAACTGTTATTAAAGAGTTTGAATTTAAGGGTAATGAGTATTATGAATTTGTCTATGATGTCTCAAAAAGTGTTAATATTAGTTCAGAAGAGAAAGTTTTTTACACAGGTAAACCTTTTGTTTGTACGGTTGATTACCCTATAGAGTATTTGTCTTATGAAGATTTGCTTGATGAACTTTTAATGGAAGAAATCTATGCTGATAAAGAAAAAAATTATTATTGGACAGATGACCTTTCATCAGCGTATTACATAGCCCAAGCTAAAGCTGGATTTATTGCTGTGACGATGGAACATGAAAACAAGGTCATCTTAGCCCCTGAAATCCAAAAATCTTATGCTATTTTAAATTTTAAAGATTTGCATATTAGTCGTAAAGTGAAAAAACTCCTAAAAGCAAAAAATCTCCAACTTGAAATCGGAACCAGTTTTGATGAGGTACAAGAACATATCAAACGTTTTCATTCCTTTACTTGGCTAAATAAAACCTATTTAAACGCGCTAAAGTCTGTGCATGATTCAGAAGATACTAGCATGGAAATAGTGACAGCACTCATTAGAGATAAGGGTAAAGCCATTGCAGGTGAATTTGGCTATATTATCGGAAATACTTATACAAGTTTGGCAGCTTTTTCAAGTAGAGAAAAAGGTTATGAGAACTATGGAACGGCACAACTTGTTCTTTTAGCACAACATTTAGAAGAAAAAGGTTTTGCATTTTTAAATTTGGGTCAATCTTTTATGCCTTATAAAATTGATTTAGGTGCTAAAGTTTATGAACGAAAAATTTTTTTAGAAATGTGGAAAAAAGCCATTATTTAATTGTCAATGAAAAAAATTGAGGTATAGAAATACTCCGAATATTATTTGAGAGTATTTCTATACCTTAACTACACAAATCTACGCTATAATTATTATAATAAAATTATATACTAAAAATGGGGATGTAAATATGATAGGTGCAAAAAAAGAATTAAGCAGCGAACAACATACACTTTACTCAGAACTGAAACCTGAACAAAAAAGACTTATAAATAAAGAAAAGAATCTTTTTGAAGTAAGCCCTAAACATAAATCTTTTCGTGTTTATATCGGAAAATTTTTCGAACTTAAAAAAGGTCTTCATTCCGTTTTTAATGAACTTCGTGAGGCGAAAGAAAATGATGTTTTAGAATTAATGATTGACTCTGGTGGTGGATTTGTAAATGAAGGAATGCAGTTTTATAACATTATGCAAGAAAAGTTTTATGGACGTACCGTCGCCTATCTTGATAATAAAGGATATAGCATGGGTGCTATGCTTTTTTCTATGGCAAATAAACGTATTATTTACCCATATTCTGACTTTATGTACCACAACTATGCTGGTGGTGCTTCAGGAAAAGGGGGAGAAATCAAAGCTCGTTTAGAACATACCTCTAAGAAACTCGAAGCATTTTTTCATGATATTATTGTGAAACAAGGGTTTTTAACAGAAGATGAATATAAGCAAATGCTTGTAGGTCAAGATTATTGGATGGGAGCGAAAGAACTTTGTCAACGTGGGATTGCAACCCATGTTATCGTTGAGGGTCATGAGATTACAGCCAAAGCCTATTTAAAAACTTTAAAGAAACAAAAAGCTGCCAAAAAAGAAGCTAAATTGCTGAAAAAAGAAGCTAATTTAAAGAAAATACCTAAATAGATTATGCGTTTAATCCTAAATGAAGAAGCCAAAAATAAAAACTCTATTGCTAAGGTAGCACAATGCTCATAAGAATCTATTACGAAGATACCGATGCTGGTGGTATTGTCTACCATACCAACTACATAAAATACTGTGAACGTGCAAGATCTGAACTCTTTTTTTCACGTAATCTTTCTCCAACAGATGGTGAAAACTCAGGTTTTGTGGTACGTCATATTGATTCTCATTTTTTAGGAATGTCAAGACTAGGTGACACGGTTGAAGTATGTACTACTTTGGTCAAAAAAAAAAATAGTTCCATTATTTTAAAACAAAGTATTAGCAATGATGGAAAAGAAGTCTTTGTCATGGACATTACCCTTGTATTTGTTCGTGATGGAAAACCTCATCTTATCCCTGAAAAATTTTCAGAAATTCTCTGCTAAGTTAAATATGTTATTATTAATATAACAAGCAATAATTATAAGGTTTAACACTTGAAATTTTCGAATAAAAAAGTCATTATTTTTGACTTAGATGGTACTCTAATAGATAGCTCTCCAGATCTTGCACTGGCAATTAACCATATGCTTAAAAACATTGGTCGAGAAACTTTTACCTTAGATGAGATTCATCACTGGGTAGGTAATGGTGCAGAAATACTCGTCAAACGTGCTTTATCTGGTTCGAGCAAAATCAATTCAAGTATCGAACCAAAAGAATTTGAAATAGCTTTGGATATTTTCTTAAAGTTCTACGCTAAAAATCTTGCTGTAGAAACAATCACCTATCCTCATGTCCTTTCTACCCTCACCCAATTAAAAGAACAGGGAGGCTATAAACTGGCTATTGTGACAAACAAACCTTTTGATTTTGTAGAACCCATTTTAAACGCATTAAAACTCAAAGAGTATTTTGAATTTCACTTGGGTGGTGACTCACTTAAAGATAAAAAACCTAACCCTGCTCCGTTGCTTTACGTTTGTGATAAACTAAATGTTACAGTAGATGAATGTATTATGGTAGGTGATTCTAAAAATGATATTTTGGCTGCAAAAGCTTGTAGAATGCAAAGTATTGGACTGACCTATGGATACAACTATGGTGAGCCTATTAGTAAGCATAATCCAGATGTTTACTTTTCTGATTTTTCAGAAATTTCTAAATTGTTATGCTAAACGAAAACATAAAGGTAGCAATCATTGGTGCTGGTGTTGCTGGAGCTAGTACAGCGATAACTTTAGGTAAACTGGGCATGAATGTCACTCTATTTGAAAAAGAATCTTCACTGGTTTCTGGTCCCCCCTTTTGTCATTTACATGCTGGTGGAAACCTTTATCGTGAGATCTCTGATAAACAATGTGTCACTTTACTGAAGCAATCCATAAATTTTTTACGTTTTTACCCATTTATTATAGACTATAGACCTACGGTCATTGCTTTACCTCTTAATGATAAAAGCACTCCCAAAGCCTTACTACCTCGTTTAAATTTACTGGTTGATGAATATAAAAAACTCATTCAAAAAGATGCTCAAAACAAAGTTTTAGGTGAGAGTACTGATTACTACAAATGCTATGATAGAGCTGAGTTAGTAGCTTTACAAACAAAAGATTATGCTACTTCTCCAAATATTTCAGATGAGTGGATGATTTCTGTGGCTAAAAATATTGACTTAAATAAAATACAATTCCCTCTTATCTTGGTTCAGGAGTATGGATTAAACTTATTTAGACTGGCTTCAGGAACCATGTTAATACTTAAAAAGTTGGACTCTGTTAGCATTCGTACTGAAACTTCTGTTACGGCTATAAAAAGAGAAAAAGAGCAATTTAACCTCACCTTTAAATCCAAAGATAACATAGCTCAAGGGACATTTGATTATATCATCAATGCCACTGGATTTAGAACAGGACAAATTGATGATATGCTAGATGCACCCTGTAAACGTATGGTTGAATTCAAAGCAGCCTATGTTAGTAAATGTGATAACTATGAAAATATTTTTTTTCCAGAGATAATTTTTCATGGAGAACGTGGAACACCTGAGGGTATGGGTCAATTCACCCCTTACCCAAATGGATATGTTCAATTGCATGGTATGACTACCGATATTACTTTGTATAAAGATGGTTTAGTGGCTAATTCAAGCCATAGTTGTCAGCCTCAACTCAGTCAAAACTTTGTTGAAAAAATTGAAAAATCATGGGAGCAAGAAGAAACTAGAAAAAGAACCCATTTAGCGATTCAACATTTATCTAAATTTATTCCCAACTTTTCAACAGCTAAAGTTGCTTCAAAACCTCTTTTTGGTGCACAACAAATCCCTGGTGATGACCCCACTCTTCGTGTAGCAGAGGTCTCTTTTCCTTCCTTAAACTATGCACGTTGTGAAATTGTTAAAGTTTCTTCTGTTATTGACATGGTAGAAAGCATTATCAAAAAGCTTATAACACTAGAATACCTTTCCTCTTCAGCCATAGATAAAGTAAAAAGCATACATTTAGAAAATATTTTATTAGAAGAAGAGATAGACGTCTATGCAAGAGAATTAGCCATAACGAGAAATTACCCTTCTTCCTTAGCAGAGAGAATCATTACTAAGAGTGTTAACTAAAAAAAATATTTATAAGTATTTAAACTTAAAAAATCATAAACTTAAACTTCTTAAAGCAATATAGATTTAAAATTTATAAATAATTTATTAAATTTATATAGGTTTAATAAATTATCCTTTATTTTAAAATTCTTGATGTTAAAATATATTTATAACAAAAGAAAATATAAGGGCTAGTATGCAAAATGACACTATAATTGTTACACTAAGTAGTTTTCATAATCCTCATAAATATGAAATTATAGCCTCTAATACAGAATACATTACCAAACTTTTCCAAAATAATTTAAGTGAAGATCAAATCTCTGAAAATGCCCTCAAAAGTTATTATGTCGATTATTATCATTCACATATTATTCATGGTGGATTCCATAACTTTATAAATGAATTTAAAAAAAACTATAAAATACTTTATTATATTCGCTTAGGATTAAAAGCATTAAGTGCTGAGAAACATTTAAAACTCTTTAATGCCATATTTCCTGAAGTCAAAGAAAAAAGTAGTATCTACAATACAAATAAGCTTGATATGGCATTTAATAAACTTGAAAAATATGAAAATCTAGTCACATTAAATTATCAATGGCTCATTAAACATCCAAAACTTTTAATAGTAGAGCCAAAGTCTATTCATAGATATCTTCAACAACATATAATAACTTCTCAACATGAGTATCGTCATATTAAAATTATTAAACAGTTATGTAAAATTATAGATGAGGATTTTATTGCTATTACAGCTGGAGATATAAATAACATCTATAATCGTGCATGGCACTTTAAAACAGTTAAAAATTATTACTACATCATTGAAAAAAATCATATTGTAACCCTTTATAACTCTTTTACTAAGCAAGAAATCACTAAAGGAAGATTGGTTGCTAATAAAACAGAGCAATCTTTGGTTAGCAATTTTATTTCTAAAATGTTAGCCTAAAATTATAAAGTCAACAAAAACCCCTGAACCATAGCCACTTCCTTAAAAGC
>CACVAZ010000053.1 GCA_902727995.1 uncultured Sulfurovum sp. | reverse complement strand
AAGAATTAGAAGTTGAAAATAATAAAATAGCTCAACTATTGATTGTTGCAAAAGAAAATAATGCTAAAAGTAAAAATGAAATAGAAGTACAAACAAAAGAACTTGCAGTGTTAATGAGTGAAAAAGAGGAGTTAGTCTCTGAGAAAGCAGAGTTACAAGGAAAGATAGATAAGTTACTTGATATTGCTGAAAAGGGGACTCAAAGGGCAGAACTTGAATTTAATTCTTTAATATCTAAAGAAAAAGTTTTAGAAACTGAGAATGTTACTCTTAAAGCAACAATTGAAGAGATTAAGGAGCTTAATAAAGCAAATGTAGAAATTGAGAAGCTTAAAAAAGAGAAAAGAATTTTAGAAGCAAATATGAAGAAAGCTGCTGCCGAAGCCAAAGCTAAAGAAGAAGCAGAAAAAGCTGCTGCCGAAGCCAAAGCCAAAGAAGAAGCAGAAAAAGCTGCTGCCGAAGCCAAAGCCAAAGAAGAAGCAGAGAAAGCTGCTGCCGAAGCCAAAGCCAAAGAAGAAGCAGAAAAAGCTGCTGCCGAAGCCAAAGCCAAAGAAGAAGCAGAAAAAGCTGCTGCCCAAGCTAAAGCCAAAGAAGAAGCTGAAAAAGTTGCTCAAATGAAAGCCAAAGAGGAAGTAGAGAAAAAAATAATGAATGCTTTTTCTCTAACAAAGGTAGCTTTTCAAACAGGAAGTATGCTTTTAACCACGGCGAGTAAAGAACGGTTAGATGTGGCTATTGAGATGATGAAGCAGTACGAAGGGTATACTTATAAAATTCAAGGACATACCGATAGTAGAGGAAGAGAAGCTTTTAATTTAAGCTTAAGTACTAAACGTGCAGAGGCTGTTAAGGCTTATTTGGTGAGTAAAGGCATTGATGAAAATATTTTGTCTGCTGAAGGTTTTGGTTCGGCACAACCAATAGCGAGTAATGATACTAAGGACGGTAGAGAAGAAAATCGTAGAGTGGTTTTTGAGATTGTTCAGTAGTTAAAAAGAGAGCTAAATCTCTCTTTTTATTTTAAATTTATAAAGTGTCATTTATCTTGAATAAATAGATGACCTATTTTTCTATTCTCCTTACTTCTCTTTTTCTAGACACATTATATATCAGCTTTAAAAAATGGATATAAACAACTTTCGCTATAATTCGAATAATTATTTATACCTATATTAAGGAACACACAATGGGACAAACCATTACTGAAAAGATTTTTTCTGAACATGCTGGGCGTGAAGTAAAATCAGGAGAAATTGTTAGAGTTGATATTGACATGATTATTGGAAATGATATTACGACACCTATTTCTATTAGAGCATTTGAAGAGTCAGGTGCTGAAAAACTAGCAAAACCAGATAACTTCTGTATTGTTATGGATCACTACATTCCTGCTAAAGATATTGCTTCGGCAAATCAAGCAAAAATTTCTCGTGAATTTGCCTACAAGCATGACATGAAATACTTTTTTGATGAAAAAGATATGGGAATTGAACATGCTTTACTTCCTGAAAAAGGTTTGGTTCTTCCTGGAGATGTGATTATTGGGGCTGATTCACATACTTGTACCCATGGTGCTTTGGGAGCATTTTCAACAGGTATGGGAAGTACGGACTTGTCATTTGCTATGATTACAGGGGGAAATTGGTTCAAGATTCCAGAGACCATTAAAGTAGAATTATCTGGAAAACCAGGTGAGCATATTTATGGAAAAGACATTATTTTAGAGCTTATCCGTTTAATTGGTGTTGATGGTGCTTTGTACAAAGCCATTGAGTTTACAGGAGATACCATTCAACATTTAGGCATGGCAGATAGATTCTCGATTGCAAATATGGTGATTGAAGCTGGTGCTAAAAATGGTGTGTTTGCTGTTGATTCGGTGACTGAAGCGTATTTGGCTGAAAGAGCTGAGATTAATGGTGGGCTTAGAGCTGAACCTAAGATTCATTATGCTGATGCAGATGCTGAGTATTGTCAAGTGATTAAAATTGATGTTGGAAACTTATCACCTGTTATTGCTTATCCATTCTTACCAAGTAATGGTAGAACGATGGAAGCAGCAGCTGCTGACCATCTAAAAATTGACCAAGTAATGATTGGTTCTTGTACCAATGGTCGAATTGAAGACCTTAGAGTAGCTGCGCAAATAGTTAAAGGAAAAAGAGTAGCACGACATACGCGTATGATTGTGACACCTGCAACACAAAAGATTTTACTTCAAGCACAAAAAGAGGGTTTAATGGAAATCCTTATTGAGGCTGGTGCTGTGGTTTCTAATCCAACTTGTGGTGCTTGTTTAGGGGGTTATATGGGAATTCTTGGTGATGGTGAACGTTGTGTTGCAACCACAAACCGTAACTTTGTAGGTCGTATGGGTGCGAGAACTTCAGAGATTTACTTAGCAAATTCTGCTGTGGCTGCTGCTTCTGCTCTTGCTGGTTATTTAGTAGACCCTAGAGCATAGTATACTTTATTTTAGGGGTAAAAACTTTTAGTTTTTACCCCTATTGATATTTATCAAGTTACTTCCTTCTAAATCTTTATATAATCATTGAATATTTAATAACTTATCGTTCAAGAAGGAGCATAACATGCTATTTAAAAAAACTGAAGTGCAACAAGTTTCTAATGCCATGATGAATATGTTACATGAAGAAGAGATAGACATTGTTAATGATTTTCATGATGCTGTTGTAGCTAAAGATACTAAAAAGATTGATGAATTATTTGAAGTTTTATTATATGACATTGAAGATCATTTTTCTACGGAAGAAGATATGATGGAGGAGAGTCAGTTTTATGCTGCCTCAATCCATAAAGCAGAGCATGATAGTATGCGAAAAAAAGTTAAAGATATTGAAGCTGGGTGGAAAGCAAATCAAGATCCTAAAGTTGTGCAAAATTTTTTAGAAGGTGATTTTAAATCTTGGATGGTTTTACATGTGGCTAGATGGGATTCCGAGACAGCCATGCATCTTGGGGACTCAATGTAGGTTTAAATGCTTACAATTCACAATTAGTTGACATTTCATATGTTATAATCCTTTGAAAAAAGGAAAGCGTAAATGATACGACTTTTATTACTTATTTCTTTGGTAGTTAATTTTTCTTTGGCGAATTCAGAAAAATATTTTATTAAATTTGGATCTTTTAAAAATTTAAAAGGTTTGGAAAAAGAGATAGAGAGACTACCAAGTACCTTGCGTTCACATGTTGTAATTGTACGTTCTAACGCTTGGTATATTCCTTTTGCTTACTATACTTCTGATAAGAATGCTTTAAAATCAAAAGTAGCTTCTTATAAACGTTATTTTAAAGATGCACACATTGCACACTCTGCTTACATGCTTCATCATCCTTTAGTGCGTAATTATACTGTAACAAAAAACAAACAAACAGTAGTAAAAAGAGACTATACTCCTCCTGTAAAATACTACACAAAATCTGTACCCCAATACATGGTTCCTCCAAAGGTTGCAGTTCCTAAGTATCAAAATGTAGGAATATCAGAAGATGATAATACTTTAGGCTATGTTCAGCCTACAAGAGTTGTTAGCTCCTCCATTGTAGCACCCGTACCCACTGTACCAATAGCACCTGTATCCATCGTACCTCCTGTAGTTGCACCAAAAATAGTAACACAAAAAGTAGTTATCAAAGAAGTTGAAAATAATGATATTTTTTCTAATATTAAACCTAAAAAATATAAAAATTTTTCTAAACAAATGTTAAGTGGACAACATTATTATTTAGCTTATAAAAAAACAGATCATAATCCTAATTTACTTATTAAAGTTAGCTTTGGAAATCATGAAGTAACGTATCAACCCATTATTGGAGAGATGAAAATGACAAAAGCAAGTTATTTGACTGATAATGATAGGCTTTACATGTTCGCTGATACCTTTACAAAAGACGGTTCATTTTCTAAACTTGATGAACATAGAGAAAATCACTTTTTAGTCTCCTCTTGGGCAAATGGAAAAAAGTTAAATACCTTACGCTACTATTATAAATTGAATGATGCTAAAGCATATTTAGGCATAGGAACATCGGATGGTTTAGCTGAAATTCTTTCAGAAGGGGACTATGACGATTTCTTTTTAGATGAATAATATTTTTTAACATAATAGTTTCTCTTACATTACATTTTATTCTTTAATAAAAATAACTATTTTCAAGCAAGTTTAAAATGTGTACTATTTCATAATTTTCATAGATATAAATATATACTTTATTAATTTTAATAATATTTATTATTTATATTAAATATAATATAGTCATATTATATTGGAGGAAAGACAATGAAAAGATTTATACATAATCAAAAAATAATTGTTAAAATAATTGTAATAATGATGCTTTTAAATGTGCTACTTTTTGCTGAAGTCGTTAAAGAGAAGCAAGTTGTTGAGACGGTAGAAGTATCACTTGATTCTTTTGGTTTGTTAAGCATCATTGTTTTAGTCGCGATAACTTCTTTGTTAGGTATGTATTTCATGAAAGATGAGTTCTCAAATCTTTCATAGATGATGAGTATTTAACATTGTTAAAAAGCTAAAATTTCTTCAAGGATTTTGTAGCCTTGCTGACAACACATGTGTCCTTGTTCATCTATCTTTACTATAGAAGGAAAAGCATTGGCTCCCATTGACCTAGCTTTAGAAAAATCATCTTGCATCAAAAGTTCAGCTCTCTCACTTTCATAAAATACTAAAAATAATTTTTCATCTTGAACATATTTTAAGAGTATTTCAAGAGAAGTAGTATCTTCCCCTTTAACATAAAATGCTTCATGCACTTTTTCCAAATATTTAAATGAAGCTTTATTCCCCCAAAGTTCACGAACCGTTACAATGGCTTTACAAGCAGGGTAGGTATCATAGTCAAAAGTCTCTCTGTTAAGTTTGACCAGTAGAGGGTATTTCTATGGTATTCATCTCTAACAGAAAGGTTAGATTCTCTTACTAGTCAACCTGTCTTTTGCCATTTCTAAGACTCTATGGTCATGATAAGTAGGTAATATTCTCTGTGTCATTTAAAACTCCTTTTTCTTGAGGGGGAATATACAGAAGTTTTATTACAGGTTAATAATAGTTTAGTAACAAAATAATTACATAAGGTTATAATAAATATATTTTATTTCTATAATTTAATTATTCTTTCTCTTTAAAGGATAAAATGTTAAACTATACTTTAACAAATTTAGAATATATACAAAAGTATAGTTTTGGAGCTTATGATGATAGAACCATTAAAAGAGAAACAACAACGACTTGTAAATCAGTTGAGTAATATAGACTATGTAAGAGAAGCCTTCAAGTACATTAATAACAACGAAAAAATGGTAGGACTCATAGGCTCTCGTGGTGTGGGAAAAACAACATTGTTGTTACAGTATATTCAGCTCTTTGATATGGATGAAGCACTTTATTTCTCGGCTGATGATTTACTCGTAGTCAACTATGGTATTTATGAGATAGTTGATGATTTTTACGCTTTGGGTGGGCGTGTGGTTGCCATAGATGAGGTGCATCGTTTTAAAAACTGGTCTCAACATCTTAAAAACATTTATGACTCTTTTCCTGATTTAACCATTCGTATCTCAGGTTCTTCCATGTTAAACATACTGTATGAAAGCCATGACTTAAGTAGACGACTAGTACTTAAAGAGGTTAAGCGTTTGAGTTTTCGTGAGTATTTGATTTTAAAAGAGAAGATTGAATTGGAAGCTTATGATTTTGAAGGCATTCTTGAAAACCATCGAACCATTAGTTCAGTAGTGACACAGAAATATCCCAAAGTTCTAAAATATTTTAGAGAGTATCTTGAAACAGGCTGCTACCCTTATGGTTTAGAGCGTGAGTTTTTTTCGGAAAAGCTTTTTAATGCTTTGGAAAAAATTATTTATGAAGACATCCCTTCTTTGAACAAAATAAGATACGAGCAGTTGGCTATTTTTAAAAAGCTCATATTTATTATAGTGAGTGCTAAAGTACCCTATAAAGTAAGTGTCGATAGCTTGGCAAAAGAGTTAGGTATTAGTGAACCAACGCTTTACGTGTACTTTGACATTTTAAATAAGACGGGCATTTTTAATTCGGTAAAAAAGTATTCGAAAAAGCTTTCAAGAAAACCAGATAAGTTACTTTTTGACAATACCAACATTCTTAATGCTTATGCTAAAGAGTATAAAATAGAAACAGATATTGGTACGGTAAGAGAGACCTTTTTTGCTTCATGTTTTGGAGATGATTTAACACTTTATTATTCGAATATTGGTGACTTTAAAGTGCAAGAATACATTTTTGAAGTAGGTGGAAAGAGTAAAAGCTTTAAACAGATAGTTGATGTAGAGAAGAGCTTTTTAGTTATAGATGTAGACTTTAGTACACATAAGAGGAAAATTCCTCTTTGGGTATTTGGGTTGATGAAGTAGATTTGAGTGTAATGATATGATTAAGTCCTATAATTAAATCAAAACTTTAAAACCCACCAAACCCAAAATCCATAGCCTTATAATTAGGATCCATATACCCCAAACGAGTAGCTGTTCCTCGTAACATATTAATGTCCATTTTAGGGTCAATGCCTTGTGGACAAACG
>CACVAZ010000052.1:3165-6609 GCA_902727995.1 uncultured Sulfurovum sp. | reverse complement strand
TGGATATTTTAGAAGTACTTATCACGTACATGATCTTAAAAATGATAAAACTTATAGAGATGATGGTATTGGTGGAAAGCTTCACTTTAAAACAGCTTCGTATGAAGGGCTTTCACTAGGAGCAAGTGTTTATGCTAGTACGCAAGTTTTTTATGATGATAACGGACCTATTTTACCGTTACGAGGTGATGATGATAAAGCTTATGCCATTATAGGAGAGCTTTATTTACAAAGTAAGTTTGATAAAACAGACTTAAAAATAGGTCGTCAAGAGTTAAATACTCCTTTTGCTGACATGGATGATGTTGGAATGATTCCTAATACCTTTGAAGCACTTACGGTGGTTAATAATAATATTGAGAATACAGAGGTTTTTGTAGGACAGATAAATAAAATGGCAGGGGTTGATGCCGTGGTTACTGATAGATTTACAAAAGTAAATGCTTCAGATAATATGCAACTGCTAGGGTTAACCTATAAGGGCATTGAAAATGTAGAAGTAGCAGCTTGGTATAACCGATTACATGGTGCCAAAGTTGATGGCATCGCTTATTTAGAAACAAGTTATGAACAAGAATTTGAAAATTATAACTATTCAGCTGGTTTACAATATGCAAAAGAGACTTATAGTGTTGGGAAAGATACGCAGGTTTTAGGTATGAAATTGGATGTTGAGATTAAACCCATTGGTTTACTTGTAAAAGGTGCTTACAATAACATAGGTGAGAACACAGCCAACAGTGGCTTTGGAGGAGGACCTTTCTTTGCTTCTTCAGAGTTTTTGATTGTAGATCATGCTGGTAAAAATGGAGAGGCAAAATGCTTAGGGATTGAGTATGATGCGTCATTAATGGGTATTGATAACTTGGTATTGGGACTAGGAAAAATAGAGATTGAGACAGCGAGTAAGAAAAAATCTTCAGAAGTTGATTTGGTAGCCTCTTATGAGTTTGGTGATAACTTAGAAGCACATATGGTTTATGCAAATGTCAAAGGTATTAATGTGGGAGAAAAGGACGCGAAGCATTTTCGTGTTTATCTTAACCAAAGTTTTTAATAAGAATAGAGATAATTTATCTTTCATTAAGTTGAGAGTGACTATCATCTGCAAAATATTCGACTAAGGGAAATAGTTCATGAAACTTTCAGATTTAAATAAAAATGATAAAGCATTTATTATCAACATAGGAATAGATGAAGCATTAAAGAGTCGTCTTTTTTCATTTGGTATTGCAAGAGGTACTGAAATTAGCATTGAAGCCTGTTCTTTGGGAAAACAGACGCTTGAAATTATGGCTGAAGAGACTTTAGTTGGACTACGTATGAGCGAAGCAGAAAAAATAGAAGTTGAGATGATTAACGAGGGAAAAAAGTAATGGATACTATAAAAGTTGTACTAGCAGGGCAACCAAATGTTGGAAAGTCAATGCTTATTAACACCATGTCTGGCTCAAATGCACTTAAAGTTGGAAACTTCTCAGGAGTAACCGTAGAAAAGACTGAAGTCTCTTTTCATCATGATTCACACACCCTTGAAATGGTTGATTTACCAGGAACGTATTCCATTGCTGGGTTTACAAATGAAGAAAAAGTAGCCCATACCTATTTGTTAAATGAAGAGTATGATGTCATTATTAATGTGTTAGACTCTACGCATTTACAACGAAACTTACTCTTGACTTTAGAGCTTTTAAAACTTAACAAAAAAATGGTTTTAGCCTTAAATATGTCTGATGAGGCAGAAAAAGAAGGACTAGAAATTGATGTTAAGCAGATTGAAGCCATTATTGGTGTGCCAACGGTTTTAGTTTCTGCAAGTTCTGGTGAGGGAATAGAAGATCTCTTACATAGAGTACATGAAGTGTTTGATTCTAAGAAACGAAGGGTTTCAAACATTGTTTACTCTGAACCTGTTGAAGAAGAAATTTTAGAGCTTTCAACTTTTATGGACGATAAAGGCTTTCGTTTACGAGATCTAAGTTCTCGTGAAATTGCCATACGTATTTTATTTGAAGACAAAGATCTTTATGGCGAATTACATGTTCAACCTATTATTGCTGAACTTCAACCTCGTATTGTCGCTTCACTTGAACATATTTATATGCACCATGAAACTAAAAACGTAGCTGACATTAAAGCTAATGAATACATTGCCATTGCAAGAGGTATTCGTATGGAGACGATTAAAAGTAAAAAGGTTAAAGAACTTAAAAATAGAACGCAAAAGATAGATGCTATTTTACTTAACAAGTTTATTGGTATTCCTATTTTTCTTTTTCTTATGTGGGGACTTTTTCAGCTTACTTTTGAAGTAGGGTCAATTCCTATGGAGTGGATAGATGCTGGAATTGGTGCTTATGGTGAGTGGATGGGATCACTTATTTCCCATGATGCAACACGTTCCTTGGTCGTAGATGGAATCATCGCTGGGGTAGGGGCTGTTTTACTTTTTTTACCAAATATTATTATTTTATACATAGGGATTACGCTACTTGAAACAACAGGTTACATGAGTAGAGTAGCTTTTTTATTAGATGGTTTTTTTCATAAATTTGGTTTACATGGTAAAAGCTTCATTCCTTTAGTGACAGGTTTTGGATGTTCTGTTCCTGCATACATGTCAACACGAACCCTTAAAAATGAAAAAGACAGACTCATTACCCTATTTATTATAGGCTTTATGTCTTGTGGGGCAAAAATGCCTGTGTATGTTCTTTTTGTTGGGGTGTTTTTTGCTCCTGAAGATGCTGGAAATATTCTTTTTATTATTTACATTGCAGGAGCATTTCTTGGATTAATTATGGCAAAAGCACTTAGACTCTTTGTATTTAAAGGTGAGGCTGAACCATTTGTAATGGAGATGCCTAAGTATAGAATGCCTTCTTTTTCTTTAATTTGGCATACGGTTTATAATAAAGCATTAAGTTATTTAAAGAAAGCAGGTACCTTTATTTTAGCTGCTTCAATGCTCATTTGGTTTGCTTCGACTTATCCAAAACAACCTCTTTTTGATGCTGAATACCAAATAAAAATGGAACAAGCAGGTCAAAATGAAGCCTTGATTAAACAGTTAGAAAATGAATTAAAACTTAAAAAACTTGAATCGAGTTATTTAGGTCAAATTGGAAAAGCAACAGAGCCAATTTTTGAACCACTTGGTTTTGACTGGCGAATGACCGTAGCACTTGAAACAGGACTAGCAGCCAAAGAAGTTGTGGTTTCGACTTTAGGGGTACTTTACGCTATGGGTGATAGCGATGAAATAAATGAAGAAAACCGTTCACTTCAAGCAATGCTAAGAGAAAATATCTCTTTTGCTTCAGCAATGGCATTTATAGTATTTGTAATGATTTATTTACCTTGTTTGGCTGCATCAATGGTTTTTGCTAAAGAGGCAGGAGGGTATAAGTATTTGGTTTACTTGTTTGTGTTTACGACGGTTAC
>CACVAZ010000052.1:0-3065 GCA_902727995.1 uncultured Sulfurovum sp. | reverse complement strand
TATTATGTGTATCTCTTCATTTTTAAAATATATGCTTCTCTCGGTGATAGTGGGAACATTGGTTATATTTGCTATTTTCTTTGAAAATGTTTATTATTTTATTCCAGCGATGGTAGCTGCGATTATTCAAAGTAAAATGACTTGTACTAAATGTAATACACCAATATTAAAAGACAAAAATGGTTGGTATATTTTTACGGTACGTCCGACATGTAGAACTTGTGGTCATGATACTATGATTTGTGGTGAGGAAAAAAAATAGTATTATGAAGTTGGTATTTTAATGAAACTGGGATTTATAGGTGATATTGTTGGTAAACCTGGACGAGACATTATTGCTAAGCATTTACTAAAACTACGTGAAGAGTATGGTTTAGATTTAGTTATTGCTAATTATGAAAATGCTTCTCATGGTTTTGGGCTAACAAAGAAGAACTGTGATGAACTTTTAAGTTATGGTATTGATGTTATGACAGGGGGGAATCACTCTTGGGATAAAAAAGAAGTTTTTTCTCTCTATGAAGACTATCCTTTAATTCGCCCCATTAATTATCCTCGAAAAAGCCCTGGAGAAGGGCTAATCAAAGTCAAAGTATTAACCCATGAAGTTGCCATACTAAATGTAATGGGACACTACACCATGCCGATGGTAGATAACCCTTTTGTAATGATGGATGAGGTTGTGGATAAACTGCTAGAAGAGGGTATTAAACATATTATTGTGGATATTCATGCAGAAGCTACGAGTGAGAAATTAGCCATGATGCACATTTTAAAACAACGTGTTTCAGCTCTTTTAGGAACACATACCCATGTAGGAACAGATGATCTTATGATAGTTGATGGTTGTTGTTATGTTTCAGATGTAGGATTAACAGGCTGTCGTGATGGGGTGATTGGGATGCACAAAGATATTCCTATAAATCGTTTTTTAACAGGAATTAGTGGGCATTATGATATTGCTAAAAAGTGTCAAAATATTTTACAGGTAGTAGTTTTTGAACTTGATGATGACGGTCGTAGTGTTAATGCTGAAAAGATTAAGATCTATGATAATGGTGAAGTGCGTCAGTTTGATGCTCGGATTGAGAGCTATTAGTTTAGTTTATGGTTGCTAATTAGTATCTAATTGCTTCTTAGCTATAATCACGTCCATATTTCACGGAGTTATTACTCTTCGTATATTAAAGGACAACCTTGCAAGGTAAAGTTTGGAAATTTGGTGCTCATATTGACACCGATTTAATTATTGCTGCTAGATATCTTAATACAAGTGAGCCATGTGAATTGGCAAAGCATGTGATGGAAGATGCAGATCCTGAGTTTGTAGCTAAAATGAATGAGGGTGATATTATTGTTGCTGGTGAAAACTTTGGTTGTGGTTCAAGTCGTGAACATGCACCCATTGCACTTAAAGCTGCTGGAGTAGCTGCAATTATTGCACCTACTTTTGCCAGAATTTTTTATAGAAATGCATTTAACATGGGTTTACCAATTTTTGAGCTTGAAGAGTCAGCTGAGATTGAAGAAGGTGATACAGTTAAAGTTGATATGGCTAAAGGAGAAGTAATTAATATTTCTCAGGCTAAAACTTATAGGTTTACGCCTATTCCAGCGTTTATGCAAGAGTTGGTTGATGCTGGTGGATTGATAGCATTTGCTAAAAAAGAGATTGCAGAGAGTAAGGGATAAAATGACTAGAAATTATAAAATTGCTGTTATTAAAGGTGATGGAATTGGTCCAGAGATTATTGATGAGGCGATTAAAGTTTTAGACGCTTTATCTGTAAATATGGACATTCATTTAGAGTATACAGAACTTCTCATGGGAGGAGCTGCTCTCGATGCAACAGGAGTACCTTTACCTGATGAAACAATTCAGGGTGTAAAGAAAGTTGATGCTGTACTTTTTGGTGCCATTGGTGGACCGAAATGGGATGGTGTTGAACGTCACTTACGTCCAGAGTCTGGACTCTTGGCTCTTCGAAAAGAGATGGGAACTTTTGCAAACCTACGTCCTGCTATTGTTTATGATGAGTTGGTTAATGCCTCAACACTTAAAGCAGATGTGGTAAAAGGTGTAGATATTATGGTTGTACGTGAGCTTACAGGGGGGATTTATTTTGGGCAACCAAGAGAACTTCTTACAGATAAAGCTTACAACACGATGGTATATACACGTGAAGAAGTAGTTAGAATTGCTCATGTTGCTTTTAACATTGCCATGAAACGTGACAAAAGGATTTGTTCTGTAGACAAAGCCAATGTTCTTGAGGTTAGCCAATTTTGGAGAGAAACAGTTATTGAAGTAGCTGAAGAGTATCCAGAAGTTGAACTTACTCATATGTATGTTGACAATGCAGCGATGCAACTTATTCGTGAACCAAAACAATTTGATGTTATTTTAACAGGAAATATTTTTGGAGACATACTTTCAGATGCTGCTTCTATGTTAAGTGGTTCAATTGGGCTTTTACCCTCTGCGAGTACAGGAAAAGGGGTTGGACTATATGAACCAATTCATGGCTCTGCTCCAGATATTGCTGGTCAAGGAATCGCGAATCCATTGGCAACCATTTCATCGGCTTCTATGATGTTACGTTATGCATTGGGTGAAGATGAAGCTGCTGATAAAATTGATGAGGCGATTAAAAAAGCATTGGCGAAAGGTTACCGTACAGGTGACTTAGGTGCGTATGATGCTAAAGAAGTATTGTCTTGTTCTCAGATGGGTGATATTATTGCTAAATATGTTTCGAAGTAAGTAGGGTGCGATTTTTATCGCATACGCGTCAACCTAAGAGCAATAGATTTAAATTTTAGTACTGGATAGAAAGAAGACAAACCCCAATAAGATTGGGAGTTTGCTATCATTTTAACTTCAACCAAAAAGAGAAATGATGAAAAGTATTATAACAAAAGAGATAAAAAAGTATAAAGTAAAAATAGAAGAGCTAGCCAATACTACAGGATTTATAACAAGAAAAGTAAAGCTAACAGGATTAAGCTTTGTAGGTACACTTATGAGTGTTAATAATGAAGCAATACTATCAGATGAGAGATTG
>CACVAZ010000051.1 GCA_902727995.1 uncultured Sulfurovum sp. | reverse complement strand
TTTTACACTTGCTGTGTTGGATTATCATTGGGCTTCATACTTTTTATTAAGGCTACTAGATGCTAAAATATATACTCTTCATTGTACTTTTTTTCTTTTCTTCTCTTTGGAGTGTAGAGGAGAATAATAGTACAACTCACCCACTTATTAAAAAATTTGATACCAATAAAGATGGAAAAATATTTTACACTGAAGCCTCAAAAGTACTTCAAGATGATTTCTGTCAGTATGATATTAATCAAGATGGGTACATAGATGAGGTTGAAGTTGAGGCTCTAAAGTAGTATTGCTGTGTAAAGTCTCACTTATAGGTTATAATGCGACCTAATATAAAGGAAGCATGACATGAACAAAGCGTTAGAAAGCATTAAACCAGAGAGACCAAATATTATTATCACGGAGATTGACAGCATAGGTTTTTACCGTAAAATGGATACAGAGGCAACGGTTGTTGAGATGATTGCAGGTAAATATGTTCTTGTAGAAGAGTTTTTTAGTAACGGGTTACAAGTTTTAGCTGAACTCAAAAGAAACCTACTCTTAGTCCACAAAGAACAAACTTTTGAAGGAAAGCGTCAATATCGTAATGCATTTAGAGAAGCGTCGCAAAGACTATTGCTAAAAGTAGAAGATAACAAATTATTGGTTAAACGAGCTCCTGAGTTTGATTGGTTAGAATCTTTATATCCTGATGTTTCTAAGTTTTATGTTTCTTTTTCTGATGTTCAATCCATGAATAGTTCATGGCAATGGTACAAAAATGGCATTGAAGTTCAAACCTTAGGTTTAAGTATTCACCCTTATTATGGAACGTATTTCCCCACAAAGTTTGACCATTTAAAATTGTTTGATAAATGGTTAAAGCAATATGAGGGAGCTAAGACAAGCGTTATTAATATGGGGCTAGGAAGTGGCACACTTTCCTTTCAATTAATTCAAAATGGTTTTAAAAATATTATAGGCATTGATAGTAACAAAAATGCCATTATCGGTGTTGCTAAAGAAAGTAAGCGTTTAGGTTACGAAGATAATATAAGCCTTGTTCACAGTGATTTGTTTGAAAACTGTGAGACAAAAGTAGACTTAATTGTCTTCCAAGCTCCTTGGTTACCTGCAAGACATGAGCTAGAGGAAGAGATTGATAAAGCCACCTATTATGAAAAAACACTCTTTCCAAGATTTTTTGAACAAGCTGTTAGACATTTAAACGATAATGGAAAAGTAGTTCTTATCTTTTCAAATATGGCAGAAGTTATGGATGCAAAAAACACGCATCCTATCATAGAGGAACTCCAAAAAAATAAGAGATTTAAAAAAGAGTTACACCTAAGAAGAGATGTAAGAGCTTCATCAAGAAGAACAAAACGTAGAGATGCTAAAAGCAGAGAAAAAGTGGAGTTATGGGTTTTGTCAGCAATATAGAGGAAGACAAATTTTACTTAATCGCCTCTATCTCTGCATCATTTTCAAGTAAATGACAAAATTTTAATCCATGTAAAAAGATAGCCCATGAGATGTAAATCCATAGGAAGAAAAAGAGGAGGGTGCTTAATCCTCCGTAGATACTCATGTAGGTTTTGTTGTGTACAACATAAAAAATAAATCCATTCTTAGCAATATACCAAACTAAAGAAGCAATAAATGAGCTAATGGCTGCTGCTTTGTTTTCTACATGGACATTGGCTGATATTTTATAGGTTAAAAAGAAGATAGACCAAATAATAAAAAACGGTAAGACTTCGAGTACATGAATCCCATCTGTGAATTGGTTTTTGTCAAGTATGATTTGTATTTGACTTGAAACATAAAAAGAAAGTACTAACATAATGGGGGTAAGTGTCACCAGTGTCCAGTAAACAGTAACAGAAGACCAAAAAGTTCTTCGTTCACATTCAAAGAGGTCATTAACGATGTAATCATAGTTTTTGAAAAACATCATTGAAGCAAATAAGACATAAATAACTCCGACCATACCCAGTTTTCCAGAGTTTTCTACAAAAGCATTGATGTAGGTTAAAATCTCTTTAGAGTGGGTGGGCATTAGGTTTTCAAAAAGTAAAGCTTGTATCTCAGTGTAGACATTTTCAAAAACGGGTAAATTTGTAAAAATAGACAAGACAATAACGAGTAAAGGTATGATAGAAAAAAGCGTATAGAAACTAAGTGAAGCAGAGTAGTAGCTAAGCTTATCTTGAAAAAGGGCAGAGAGAAAATCCCGAATAAAGATGTAGTATTCTTTGATGAGTTTACGTATCTTTATTGGTTTTTTCATGCTTTCCCTTTAGCTGTTTAATTAGGCGATAGTATACTGTTTTATGTTAAAATAAGCACAATAAATATTGAGGATTCCCTGTGACACTAGAAAGCCTAGACATCCAGCAACAGAAACTAAAAGAGCTACAAACTATTTTTCCTGAAATTTTTGAAGAGGGTAAGATAAATTTTGAGAAATTGAAAACTGTTTTAGGTGACAAGGTAGATGATGTTAGTGAACACTATAACTTCTCTTGGAATGGTAAAAAAGAGTGCTATCAAACCATACGTGCTAAGACCAATGCCACCCTTAAAGTTGATGACGATAAAAGTATTTCTGATGGTGATAATGTTTTCATTGAGGGAGATAACTTAGAGGTACTTAAACTCCTACAAATGAGAAAAAAAGAATGCAAAAAAATATTGATGACAATAAAATAATTTTTCCTAAAAATATAAATGGTTCACCTATGTATAAACGACATAGAAGTGAGGTTAAATCAACATTAAAGCCTATGAGTACCTTATTAGGAGATTTTTTAAATGCAACAGCTACAAAAGAATTAAGAACTCTATTAGATGGACAATATTTTGATTATCCTAAAAGTGTCGAATTGCTTAAAATTATTGTGAACCAATCAACAAGGAAAGATGACATTATTTTAGACTTCTTCGCAGGAAGTGGGACAGCAGGTCATGCTGTAATGGCTTTAAATCAAGAAGATGAGGGGAATCGAAAATATATTTTAGTCCAACTTCCTGAAAGTACTGATGAGAAGAGTGAAGCCTATAAAGCTGGGTATAAAAAGATAAGTGATATTACTAAAGAACGTTTAAAAAGAGTCATGAAAAAACTAGATTATAAAGAGGGCTTTAAATCATTCTACCTAGACAACTCTAACTTTCAAGTTTTTAAAGAAGTGAAAAAACATCCCAATGAAAGTTATGAAGCCATTGAAAAGATGTTAAAAATGAGTATGTTTCATGAGAACATTTTAACCCAAGGGGCAAAACCATTAGATCTTGTTTATGAAGTTGGATTGAAAAATGGATTTAGTTTAAGTGCAAAAGTAGATGAAGTTAAAAAAGAACCTTATAGTTTTATCACGTTGAGCGAAGAGGATAGAATGTTTTATTTCTCTTTTGATAAGAAAATTGAATTGAATATTCTTGATAGTTTACCTAATGGGGTTAAGCTTATCTGTTATGAGAAAAGTTTAACTACCAATGTGAAGTTGAATTTACGTGAGAACTTGGACTTGGAGGTGTTGTGATGGGAATCATAAAATGTGATATAATAAATCAAAAAGAGAGGGATAGGAAATGAAAGAAAGTATAATTACTATTAGCTCTGATATTCGTTCAGGAAAGCCTTGTATTAGAGGACTTAGGATTACTGTTTATGATATTTTAAATATGTTAGCATCAGGTATGACTTATGATGAGATTTTAGAAGATTATCCAAAGTTGACATTGACTGATATCTATGCTTCTTTACACTACGCAGCTGATAGAGAACATAAGACTACTTTGGTGAAAATTAGTGCCTAAGTTACTTTTTGACAATAATATTTCTCATCGGATTATAGCTCGAATATCAGATATCTTTCCCAATAGTAATCATGTCATGCTTGAAAATCTTGACGAAGTTTCAGATGATAAAGTATGGATGTTTTCTAGAAGTCACAATTATACTATTGTGACTAAAGATTCTGACTTTAATGACATGGCAATTAAAACTTGGAAATTGTAAATTTGTTGAAATTGAACATATTTTAAGAAGATATGAACAGGCAATAAAAGCGTTTTTAGATGAGCCTACTGGGGCAATATTGGAGATTTAAAAAGTGAAACTAAAATATATAAAACAAGCTCATCAAACCAAAGCCGTCAATTCAATTGTAGAACTTTTCCAAGGTCAAATCAAACAAGATAGCTGTTATAACATTTTTAATGGGGAAGCTGTTTGTTCTAACTCTTTGACTTTGGATAGAAGCTCTATTTTAGAGAACTTACAAAGTATTCAAATAAATAATGACATAGAGAAAAGCCATTTAGAGAGTTTGGATTTTTCAATAGAGATGGAGACAGGGACAGGGAAGACTTTTGTTTATATTAAAACGATACTGGAACTTTACAAACGGTATGGATGGAATAAGTTTATTATTTTAGTACCTTCTATTGCCATCAAAGAAGGGGTTTTAAACTCTCTTCAAAGCTTAGAAAACTATTTTAAAAGTCAATATAGCTTTCCTTATAATTATTTTGAATATGACTCTTCTAGGCTTGGAACATTAAAACATTTTATTCGTGATGATGGGTTAGAAATAATGGTAATGACCATTGACAGTTTTAAAAGAGCAAACACCGTTTTAAATATTCCACAAGAGGGTTTTGTAGGTACACCTAAAGAGAGTTTGAACAAGACCAATCCAATTTTGATACTTGATGAACCTCAAAATATGGAGAGTGAACTAAGTAAAACTTCCATCAATGAACTCAACCCTCTTTTTACTTTACGTTTTTCAGCAACCCATAGAAACTACTACAACTTACTTTATCGTTTAAGCCCAAGAGAAGCATTAGAAAATGGACTGGTTAAACAGATAGATGTTTTGGCATTGAGTGAAAACCAGACAGTGAATGATGTTTACATTAATGTGCTAAAAATCGAGATAGACAAAAAAACAAAACGACCTGTTGCAACCCTTGAACTTATTGTAAAAACTAAAGATGACTTTGTCACTAAAAGTATGAAAATCAAAGGGAATGATAGCTTAAAAGAGAAGAGTAAAAATCCTATTTATACAGGGTTTATTGTGGCTAATATCTCTTATAAAGATATGTTTATAGAGTTTGAAAATGGAATACGTTTAGCACTCAATGAAGTAAATGGTCAAGTTAAACGTCAGATTCAAGCTCAGCAGATAAGTGAAGCCATTGACTTACACATGAAGAAGTTTGAGGAATTAAAAGCTCAAAATATTAAAGTACTAAGTCTCTTTTTTATTGATCGTGTTGCCAACTTTTTAAAAAGTGAAGATGGCTGGATGGAAAAGCATTTTTGTGAAGCCTTTAACCAAATTAAAGTTAATTATAAAAGCTTTAAAAACATAGAAGCTGATGAGGTGTACAAGTACTACTTTGCTAAACGAAAGAGTGCTTATGTGGATGGACTTAAAAATAATGAGAGCGATAGAAAACTTGCGAAAAAGACGTTTGATCTAATTATGCGAAGTAAAGAAGAGCTTTTGAGTTTTGAGGAGAAGACGAGTTTTATTTTTTCGCACAGTGCCTTAAAAGAAGGTTGGGACAATCCCAATGTCTTTTTTATTACCACCCTCAATGAGACCAAGTCTGAGATGAAAAAACGCCAAATTTTAGGGCGTGGGGTACGACTTGCTGTGGACAAGTTTGGAAACAGAGTAGAAGATAAAAATATTAATCGTTTAACGGTTATTGCCAATGAGAGTTTTGATGAATTTGCAAAAAGTCTACAACTAGAATATGCCATTCAAGGCATACAAGAGGGGGTAGTTCCTAATAACATTAAGAAGAAAGTAAAAGCTAAAAGAAGATACAGTGAAATTGAGCTAAGTAGGGAGTTTAAATCTTTGTGGGAAGAGCTTAGAAAAAAAACACGCTTTAAACTTGAACTAAATGAGGAACGCTACAAAGAAAGGGTTATTGCTAAACTGAAAAATATTGAGACACGAGAGCAAAAGATTGTTAAACAGTTTGGAAAAATAGAGAGTGACATGATGGGCTATGTGGCTGAAGAAAGAAGTTATAAACTTAATTTTGAACAAACCTTACCCAACTTAATAGAACTAATAGAGAAAGAGAGTGGCTTAACACGAAAGCTAATTATTGAGGTTTTTAAAGACCTTGATTTAAAGCCATTTATTCGTAATGCTGATGATTATCTTAAACTGGCTAAAGAGGCATTTGAAGATAGTAAACATGAGATTCTAACAGAGTTAGATGGCATTAGCTATCATAAAACAGAAGATTATTATACTTTTGAAAATCTCTTTCCTCAAGAACAAGAGGGCTATCAATTAGAAGCTTGTAAAAATGGACTTTATGAAGCTGAAGAATGGGAGTCCACTATTGAAAAAGAGAAAGAGTTAAGAGCTTCTGAAAAATGGAAAATCGCTTATGCTAAAAAACATTTTGAAGCGATTGGATTGAACTATAAGGCTAAAGTGATGGAGTGTAAAGTGGTTTAAAAAAGGGTGCATAAAAATGCACTCTATAGTCCTATAGTCCCATCTTTCCAGGATTTAAAATATTATTGGGGTCAAATGACTTCTTAATGTCTTTAAAAAGTTGAATCTCTTGTTCATTAAAAGCGATGCCCATAAAT
>CACVAZ010000050.1 GCA_902727995.1 uncultured Sulfurovum sp. | reverse complement strand
ATAACAATTTGATTCGATAAATCAAGTAATGAGGCTTTATTAATTTCTTCAATTTTTTCAGGTTTTATTTTCTTGATAATCAACTCTAAATAATGCGTACTTTTAACTTTTTGAATATCTCCAAAAAAGAAAATATTTATATTTTTAGCCTCTTTAAAATCTTCTTTATTACTATCTTTGGGAAAAAAAGACTGTATTATTAAAACAATATGAATAATAAATAAAATAAGAAGTATGAAAAAAATAACTTTACTATAAGTACTGCTATTTACTACTTCTTTAGCCTGAAAATAGACCCTTACTATTATTGCAAACATAGCTATATTAAGTGTTAACAGGACTCCATTTTTAACTTCAGAATATTTTTGTTGTTCCCATACATTTTTAAATATATCTTGTAGTAATGTATAAATAGATAAAGTTACATCATTCATATTTGAATCCTAGTTTTTATTTTTAATACTAACATTTCTGCTTTCATAAATTATGAGCCAACAAAAAGTGTACAGTAACGCTATAGCCAAAGACTTTCTACCAAGCACACGTAAAGAAATGGATAAAATAGGTTCGAGACAGTGTGATGTCATCTTGAATATATTATAGCTAAAATAATTATAGAACCTATGCTTGAGAATAGTAAACTTCATGCCAACCAATGTCGTAGTGAGGCACTACGACCTACGCGACTTCGTCGCTTTTTTTCAACTTGACATAAATATACTACAATGTTATAATACAGTAAAAACATAAGGAGAATAGTATGGTAAATACATACAGTAACTCAATTGAGAAAGTAACTTTTAACATACCAAGCGAATTAAAAGAACAAGTGATGGTACTTAAAGATGAATTAAAAGTCTCTCTCTCCTCTATTTACAATGAAGCCATTGCCAACTACTTAAAACAAAAAGAGCTAGATAAATGGCAAAAAGGTGTCTCTCTTGCACTTGAAGACAAAGAATATATGGTATTGTCTAAAGAGTTAGGAAATGACAATGGAGATGTCTATGAATATTAAACAAGGAGAAATTTGGATGGTTGAGTTCTTTCCTAAAGTTGGAAGTGAAAGCACAAAACTTAGACCAGCCATTGTTGTAAGTCATAACCAAATAGGAAGACTTCCTCTTAAAACCATTGTTCCCATTAGCGATTGGAAAAACAATTATGCTCACTACCCTTGGATACTAAAAATTGAAAACGATACATTAAACGGCTTATCAAAAACATCAGCCATTGACTGTTTTCAGATTAAAAACTTTGCCAATGAACGCTTTGTTAAAAAAGTTGGAAGTGTCGATGAAATAATGATTAAAAAAGTTCATGAAACTATTGCTAAGACTTTGAATCCTATTTATACATTGAAATAAGCTGACTATATTCTATATAAAATAATTTCCCATATAAAATGCATAGCAACATCAAAGACAACTTTAGATATAACAAATAAAAATACCCTCCATATAAAGACTATCCTATGAATCAACAAGAAAAAGTATACTCAAATCCTATAGCTAAAGACTTCCTGCCTACCACTCGAAAAGAAATGGACAAACTTGGCTGGAAACAATGTGATGTCATTTTAATCTCAGGCGATGCCTACATAGACTCACCTTTTATTGGTGTTGCCATGGTCGGTCGAATGTTACAAAAGTTTGGATATAAAGTTGGAATCATTGGTCAACCAGATTACAAGTCGGCTAAAGACATTACGCGTTTGGGTGAACCAAGGCTTTATTGGGGTGTGAGTGGTGGAAGTATTGACTCTATGGTTTCAAACTATACAGCTACTAAAAAGTTTAGAAATAACGACGACTACACACCAGGGGGTAAGAACAATAAACGTCCTGACCGTGCTACACAGGTTTATTGTAACCTTATTCGTCAGCATTTTAAAAATACGGTTCCCATTGTTCTAGGAGGAATTGAAGCCAGTCTTCGTCGTGTGACACATTATGACTTTTGGACAAACAAACTCAAAAAACCCATCCTTTTTGATGCCAAAGCTGATGCACTCATTTACGGTATGGGTGAACATGCCATTAGAGAAATAACCAATGCCATGCACAAAGGTGAAGATTGGCGAAAAGTTCGTGGGGTATGTTACATTTCAAAAGAACCTGTACCTGAGTATCATCAACTTCCTTCCCATCAAGAGTGTTTAGACGACAAAGAAAAGTACATAGACCTTTTTGACCTTTTTTATGACAACAATGACCCCAAAGGAGCTAAAGGACTTTGTGAGCAAGTAGACAGCCGTTATTCCATTCAAAACCCTCCTTCTCCTTACCTAAGTGAAGAAGAGATGGATGCTTCATCTGCCTTGCCTTTTACCCGTGAATTACATCCTTATCATAAACCTGAGGGAAAAGTCAAATGTTTAGAAACCATTAAGTTTTCCATTATGACCCATCAAGGTTGTTGGGGAGAATGTAACTTCTGTGCTATTGGTGTTCATCAAGGGCGAACCATTAGAACACGTAGTGAAAAGTCCATTGTACAAGAAGCGACCGACTTTACAAAATACAAAGACTTCAAAGGAATCATCTCTGACCTTGGTGGACCAACTGCTAACATGTATGGTTATGAATGTGCTAAAAAAGAAGAATTTGGAACTTGTGACCACCAACGTTGTGTAGACTCAAAACACATTTGTGGCTCCATGAAACCTGACCATAGCCGTGTGATTAACCTCATGAAAGAGGTTAGAGCTGTTCCCGGTATTCGTAAAGCTTTTGTAGCATCTGGAATTCGTTATGACCTTATTAACCGTGACAAACGTCAAGGGTATTCTTATTTAAAAGAGTTGGTACAACACCATATTTCAGGACAAATGAAAGTGGCACCAGAACATACGCAACAACATGTTCTTGACCTTATGGGAAAACCAGGGAAAAATACCCTCATAGAATTTAAACAACTTTTTGACAAACTCAACCGTGACATGGGAAAAAAGCAGTTCTTAACTTATTACCTCATCGCAGCCCATCCTGGTTGTACAGACGATGATATGCATGAGCTAAAACGTTTTACCACTAAAGAACTAAAAATAAATCCTGAACAAGCACAAGTATTCATCCCTACTCCAGGAACGTATTCTGCTGTTATTTACTACACGGAGATGGATCCTGTGACGCGTAAAAAAGTATTTGTTGAAAAAGACATCAAAAGAAAAGAGAAACAAAAAGCCATTATTCAAGAAGCCATCAAACATAAAGGTTATCAAAGTGGGTTTGCAAGTTAACCCTGATTTTTAAATTTCCTTCTTAGTAATAAAGTAACTCCCTAAAACAATAGGGATTACCCCTAAAAGTTGTACCATGGTAGCCACCTCACCCAATATGAAATAAGCAAAAACCAAAGTAAATACAGGAATAAAAGAGATGAGTGCAAATAACTTGGTAATTGAAATGATATTTAATGCTTCTACAAATAAAATCTTTGAAAATACAAAAACTAAAACCCCATTTAAGACAATGTATATTCCAACATCTTCCAAATTTTTTAAACTAGGTATTTTTTCTAAATAAAAAGCAAAAGCTAAAACAAAAGGTAAAGCCACCATGTTTCTAAAAGCCAAAATGGTTTTAGCTGAAACAAAAACTCGTGCTTGTTTTTGATATTTTGAGACAAATGGTGCAATACTTGCTGCTAGTAAAATCAGAAAATCACCTTTATTAAGTGAAAAATCATGGGGAAATAAAATAATCATCGCACCAATGCCCATGAGTAAAGCACCCAAAGAATGAAGTATGGTCATTTTTTCTTTACCAAAAACATTAAAATATAAATAAGAAAAGAAAAGCTGTAAGGTAATAATCACGGACATGTTTCCTGCTGTGGTGAACTGAAGTCCTACTAACATCAATACAAAAAGAGTTGTAATGTAGAAGGTAAGCCACAACATGTCTGCCCATGCCTCTTTTACTAAAAATTCTGACCATGTTTTTTGATAGCTAATAATAAAGATAAAAACCACATTGGCAATCATAATAAAAAGAGCATAGGCAAACAGTGGTTCAATATGGACTAAAATAAAAATGCTTAAAATAGGGAATAAACTTTCTAAAAGAGCAATAAGTATGGCGTAAAGTTCGCCTTTATGTTGAGTTATCATTCATGAATTATACTCTAATAAGAATAATTTAAAGAGAAGCTTTTACCCTGTCTAATTGACTGAAGGAAAAAATAATATGAAGTAAAAGCTATGAAAGTTTAATGGTAAAATAGGAAGAAAAAACCATCTCTTTCATGGTGTAAGTATAGGGTCTAACTGTGTTTGAATCGTGTAACTTTAAACATCACATAAGATTATAAGAATCCTAAAAATAGGGCTTGTTAAAGAAAAACAAAAATAAATATCTTTTATTTTATTTCATCATAATTTAATTTTTTAAGTAGATTATTTTTCTAAATTACTAAAATTTTTTAAACAAGGTAATGCTTTTTTAGCATCTAAAATACTTCGTGCTATCTCATTTTGTCGTTTTTGGGGGGATACCCTAGCAACAACACAAATCTCATTATTCGTTATTTTACTAACGACTAAATAGGAAGAAACTTTATCTTCATTTTCATAGTCATCACTTGCCTCAAAACGAACAATGATTCCTCTTAAGTTCTTAGAATTTCCTTGTTCATGTCGCCACTCAATTTTAAGACCTAAAGAAGAAAAAGCTGGACTCACTGTTGAGTAAAAAGCTAAATCATACTCTTTTTCATTACGCGTTAAAATAATGCTCTGCCTAATGTCACCTTCAATAACTTTGACCCCAATATCTTGAAAGGACTCACACTCTTGTACACTTCCACTGTTATCACTGTCTAAAGTAATACACTCTTTTTCATCAATAGAGGTATAAGTACTCGTATTAATTAATATATCCAGATTTTCTACACTAAGAGATGGCGTTATTATAATAAATAAAATTATAAATGTGATTATTTTGTTCATATTTACCCTTTGCATAATTATAGAGCGATTTAGATAAAACATAACTTTTATTTTTATATGCTAAAATTTAATATCTACTGTAGGAATTGGGGAATTCGTAATGCTTAAGCCTTTACTATTTATACTTGTTGGTGTTGTCCTTATTGCCTTGGCATTAAACTTTGATTTTTTTTCAAATCCAAGTACGCCTAAATCTATTATTGAAGTTTCTATTGAAAAAATAAAAGTAGCTCCTACCCCCAAAAATGAGATTGTACTCATTGAGAAAGAGCCTGTTATCATAAATGAAAATAATCTAACAAAAGAGCTCCAACTCCTTCTAAGTAAAGCTCAAAAACTATTTCAAGAGAGTAAAGACAGTGATGCTCTTTTACTTTATGAGGAAATCATTTCAAAGTCAAAAAACTCTAAAGACATTAAATTACTAAAAATTTTTGCAGAAGCTTGTTTCAAAAAAGCGTCTTTACACTATATTTATCCAAGTTACGATATTGATTCTGCCATAGAGAGCTATGAGCTTATTATCAATAATTTCAAAACTAAACATAACAAAGAGTTACTTCTTCTCTATATGACAGCAAGACTTCAATTGGCTGGATTTACGCCAAAAGATGAAATTTTAATCACTTATGATGAACTTATAGAAAAATTTCAAAAAGATAAAGAACAAAGATTTGAAAAAGAGATAGAAGATTTACTCTTTGCTAAAAGCTTTGCACTTATGGGGGTAAATGATGAGGAAGCCATTGAAGTCTTAGACAAAATCATTGCACGATATGACGATAAAAGTAATTTACCAGATACGGTAAAATTTTCCATTTTAAACAACATTGAACTTTCAATTATTACTGCTAATGAGACTGATAAATATGTTGATTTAGCCAATCAATATATGGCAGATTCTCCTCATACAAAACCTCTTTTAGACATGCTTAGTATCATTAAAAATGCTCAATACTTAGAGCAAACCATGGCCATAGAAAAATGGACTAAAGAACATAAAGAATACCTTTTTCCTGATTGGGACTTTTCAGAACTTAGAAAATGGGTTAATAAAATGGAAACCCCTGAAAGTCAAGAGAGAATTCGACAATATTTAGATCTATTTGAAAAACAAAAATACAAGAACATCTACCAAGTACCAGTTAGTACCGTACCTACAAATAGTGTTTATAAAGATGAAGCCACTCAAAATACTTCTCTTCAGCCTTATGTCGCTGTAGAGAATGAAGAACTTGTTTATGAAGAGTTTCCAGCCTATGAAGCTGATCCTCACCTCAATGACATCATAAATAGCCAAGAAGAACTTAATACTCTTAATTCTTACTAAGCGTAAAGACAACTTTATGAGGTTTTTGTAAGGTAGCATAATACAAAAGATATACAAACAACCCAATAATATAAAGCCCTAACCCTATCATCATCAGTCCCATAGAGAGTACTTTCTTTTTGGCAACCACTCTTTGCTCTGTGATTTCAACAATTTCATAAGTATTTTGTTCCAACATCTGCTCAAATCTTAAGAGCTTTTCCTTGTCTGTCAACTTTGTATTCTCTATTGTTATCTGATGAAAATCATCAAATACTTTTTGATAAGCTAGTTTATCTTTCTTTTCTACCCCAAAGTAAACATAAAGTCCTATGGGAAGCATGAGTATCATTAATACGGTTGTCAT
>CACVAZ010000049.1 GCA_902727995.1 uncultured Sulfurovum sp. | reverse complement strand
TGATATTGGGTTTTTCAGGGTTGACTAATTATTCAACCATAATTGTTTTCTAATATTAAAAATCTTAAAAAATATAAAGAATCCCTAAAGCCAAATAAACACATAAGTATGTTAAAATTTCATCAAATTTTAATAAGGCATATTTATGGCAAAAAGAGAGATAAAAAAAGCTGTCTTAGCGTACTCTGGTGGGCTTGATACAAGTATTATTTTAAAATGGTTACAAGATGAATATAACTGTGAAGTCGTTACTTTTACAGCAGACCTTGGGCAAGGTGAAGAGGTTGAACCAGCACGTCAAAAGGCGTTGGACATGGGGATTAAACCTGAAAATATCTTTATTTTAGATTTACGTGAAGAGTTTGTAAAAGACTTTGTATTTCCAATGTTTAGAGCAAACACCATTTATGAGGGTGAATACCTTCTTGGAACTTCTATCGCAAGACCTCTTATTTCTAAAAAACAGATTGAGATAGCAGCCCAGACTGGTGCAGATGCAGTAAGTCATGGAGCAACAGGAAAAGGAAATGACCAAGTACGTTTCGAACTGGGTTACCTTGGATTAAATGGCGACATCGCTGTTATTGCACCTTGGAGAGAATGGGATTTAAACTCTCGTGAAAAGCTTTTGGCTTATGCAGAAACTCATGGTATTAAAATCGAAAAGAAAAAAGGTCAAGCTTCTCCATACTCTATGGATGCAAACTTACTTCACATCTCTTACGAAGGTCTTGTTCTTGAAGATCCATCGAAAGAACCAGACGAAGACATGTGGTTATGGTCAGTTTCTCCTGAGAATGCACCTGATACAGCTGAGTACATTACAATTGAGTACAAAAAGGGTGATCCAGTTGCCATTAACGGTGAAGCAATGTCTCCAGCGACCATTTTAACTGAGCTTAATGCTTACGGTAACAAACATGGAATTGGTAGAATTGACATTGTTGAAAACCGATACGTTGGTATGAAAGCACGTGGTTGTTATGAAACACCAGGTGGAACCATTATGCTTAAAGGGCATAGAGCCATTGAGTCTATTACCCTTGACCGTGAAGCTGCCCACATGAAAGATGAGTTAATGCCTCGTTATGCAAAACTTATCTACAACGGTTACTGGTGGTCACCAGAACGTGAAATGCTTCAAGCTGCGATTGACAAAACACAAGAGCATGTAGAAGGTACAGTAAAACTAAAACTTTACAAAGGTAACGTCATGGTTGTAGGACGTGAATCAGAAAAGTCACTTTTCTCAGAAGCACACTCAACATTTGAAGAAGATGATGTTTATGATCAATCAGATGCCGAAGGGTTTATTAAACTTAATGCCTTACGTCTTATGATTGCTGGTAAATTACGTAAGTAAATCTAACTAAAGCTGTTCCTCAAATATGTTGAGGAACACGTAAAAGCTTATCTCCAACCTAAATGTTCAGGTTGATCTCTAAACTTCTCGGTAACGGGTATTTCTAATACCATACCAGCTCTTAATTGACGGTTTTCACCAATAACATCTCTATTTGCATTGTAAATTATTTCTGTCTGCGTAGCATCTCCATAATAACTTGATGCCAAGTCTTCAAGGCTTACGTCATTAGAATTAATTGTAATGTTAATCCAAGTAGCTGCGATTGAACTTGTTATAAATAGGGTCAAAAGCATTAGCATTTTTATAAGTTGTGTTTTCATCTGTCAAATCCTTTTTAAACGTGAACTTATAGTATACAATTGAAAGCATTATAGTATTATGATTCCTTATCTTTTTTAATTTCTTTTTTCTTCAAATCATGCCTATGTCCATTTTCATCAAATTTTCGTTGAAAGTTTCCTCTTATAATCGCAAAGGTCATAATTGAAAACAAAACAGCAGCAATAATGTATAAAATATCTCCAATAGGCATCTAATTCTCCTCTAAAGTATTGGCAATGGTAATTTTTTCAAAACCATCATAGTTTTGACGTAAAGCTTCATACGTCACAATTCCTGTGGCAACACCCAAATTTAAACTGCGTCCTTTTCCACCCATTGGAATGGTAATGCATTGTTCTTTGTTAGCTAAGAGAAGATCTTCTCTTAGCCCTTTTGTTTCAGAACCAAACAAGATAAAATCATCTTTTTTAAATCTTGCATTAAAATAAAGCTTGTCTGTTTTAGTCGTTGCTAAATGTGAATTTTTACCTATGGGATGTTCAGCCAAAAAAGTGTCAAAATCTTCCCAAACAACTAAGTCTAACTCTTTCCAATAGTCAAGTCCAGCTCTTGTAACAGCCTTGTCATCAATGTCAAAACCCAAAGGTTTTATGAGGTGTAAAGTTGCCCCTAAATTCACACATAGCCTACCAATGGTCCCTGTATTTGGTGGGATTTGTGGCTCTACTAACACTATATTAAACATCTATACTCCTTCTTGTTTTTCAAAATTATCTTAGCTATAATAAAGTTTATTCACATAAAAGGATCTTCATGAAACAAACTTTCAGACAAATAATTACAGGTGCTATTTTAGCACTTTTATTCATAGGATGTTCTAAAGCACCCATTACAGGGAGAAGTCAACTCATCATGGTTTCACCTAGCCAAGAGTTAGCCCTTGGTTTTGAAAGTGCAAAAGAAGTATTAGAAACACAAAAAGTAAGTACAGACCCAGTCAAAAATGCACAGGTAAAAAGAATTGGTCAGCGTATCGCACAAATAACAGAAGCACTACACCATGTTAATTATCAATGGGAATTTTTTGTCATTGATAATGATCAAGAAGCCAATGCTTTTTGTCTTCCTGGAGGAAAAGTTTTTGTCTACACAGGTTTGTTTAAATATGCAAGTAATGATGATGAATTAGCAGCTGTCATGGGTCATGAAATTGCCCATGCACTAGCACGTCATGGAGCTGAAAGAATGAGTTCAGGACAACTACAACAAGCAGGAGGGCAAGTTTTGGGTGCTGTTATGCAAAGTAGAGGGGATCCTGTACAAACAGCAACAGTGATGCAAGCTTTTGGTATTGGAACACAATTAGGTGTTATGTTGCCTCACTCAAGAACCCAAGAATATGAAGCAGACCATATTGGTTTAGTTTTGGCTGCTAAAGCTGGATATAACCCCAGATCGGCACTTGCTTTTTGGGAAAAGTTTGGAGCCAGTGGGGAGACACCTGTTGAGTACATGTCAACACACCCTGCTCCAGCCAATCGTATCGCTGAAATAAAAGCATTACTGCCAAAAACCATACCAATGTATGAGGCTGCGAAACGTTAGGTTAATAACAAACCTTTTTATCTGAAATAACCCCAATATTTTGAACTCCAAACTGATCTTGGAGTTCATAAATTTCACTTCGCTTCATTTTACCCAGTGAACTAAAAATACCAGCATTTAAATATTGACTCTTTTTAGCTCTATGACGCAATGTTCTTCCTTTTAACACAGCATATTGATAAGGTTCATAATATTTTAAATCATGGGTATTTTGATTTCGATTTAAACGCTTTAATCCCTTAGAAAAATAAGACTTACCCGTTAAATGTCGTGAAATATCATCTTTACTCATCATCGCACTCATCTCTCTCATGTAGCGTTTATAATCATTATAATATCGACAATCGACATCGTTATGATTTAGCCCATTTTGACACTTGCTAAGACTGCCAGACTTATAAGCAATGACCGAAGCATTTAATGATTTTCCAATACGATGATAATGCACAAACTTATTGGCTAATTTTATTAAACTGGCTTTCACCGAGAACGGATTATTCGGCTCTCCATACATCATGTAGTAATGAAGTGTCAACTGTGTAGGACCAAAGGCTCCTGTGGTAGAGACTGCAAAAATATTTCCTCGTGATTCAAGATAGGTAATAACCAGCAAAAGTTTATATGCCTTGATTTGAAAAATATTTAGAGATTGAGCCAAAGAGTGGGCAACACTTTCATATTCGTTTTCAAACAAAGCGATAAATCGTGCAAACTGATCACGGTCTCCTACTTTTCCTTTTTTTATGCCAAAGCTTTGTTCAGCTTTTTGAACACGCTCACGACTTAGTTCCATGTCCACCCCATTGTGTACATATGCCCAACGAATTAGTGGATAAAGGTAACTCACATCATGTAACATCCCTCTTTTTGCTAATTCTCTGTAGAAGCTATTTTGAGACACAGCAGTAGCAAAACCCTTTTGTCTTTGAAAACAAGAAAACTCTTCTTTACTTACTTTTGAATGATGCTTCGTAAAATAGTTATTAAAAAAAGTAAACTGTTTAAAAAAAGCTTTATCATCTACCAACATGGCTTTCCATCTATTTTTATAGGCTACTTCCTCTAAATTATTTGGGTAAAGTACCGTATCAAAATAGATTTGTTGAGCTGTTGATAAATACTTATAAAAAGTGTTTTTACAGCCATAGTTATTCATAAAAAAGGCTTCTATTGAAGAACTATTTTGTATTTTATAATCCCAAACTACTTTACTCTTTGAACAACTTGCCAATAATAATTCACTAAGGACTAATAACAATAAAATATTTCTTAATATTTTTTTCATAAAAACTCTTTTAATTTTTTATGAATTATAACTGAAGTAGCCTATTTTTGCTATACTCCCAATATGAAAAAGCCAATAACTCTTTTACTTACCTTTAGCCTAGCTATTTTTATGATTAATTGTAGTGGAAAACAAAAAACTCCTCCAGCCAAAGTGCATACTCCTAGAATTAATATAGAAAGCAATAGACCCTCTTTAGGACAAATAATTTCTACTCCTCCCATGCAAAATACTGTACCTCCTGTACCCATTGAACAAATAAGTAAAACAGGAAAAAGTCATGTCTCTAAAAAATTTAAATTACCCAACACCATCAAGGAAACCTCTGGACTCATTAAACTTGACAATCGGCTTTGGACGTTCAATGACAGTGGAGGAAAAGCAACACTCTATCAAATAGATGAAACGAATGGACAAATAGTTAACACCCTTAACATCCAAAATGCACATAACACAGACTGGGAAGACATTGCCTACGATGATAACTATGTTTACATCGGTGATATCGGAAACAATCGAGGTAATCGTAAAGATCTTAGGGTATACAAAATACCTCGTACAGCCTTGGGTACGCAAAAAAATGTACTTGCTGAAATAATTCACTTTACTTATAGTGACCAAAAAGAGTTTAGTTCAAAACCTCAAAAAAATAATTATGACTGTGAAGCCATGATTGCTTATAATGGCAATCTCTACCTCTTCTCTAAAAATTGGCAAAATCAGAAAACCCGTCTTTATGAGTTGAGTGGCCATGCTGGAAAACATGAAGCTAAATACCTAAGTACATTTAACATACAAGGATTGGTCACGGGAGCGAGTATAAACAAGGAACTTAATATCTTATTGTTAAGCACTTACTCTCCTCTCTTAAACGTAAATGTTTGGGCATTTACCAATTATAAGCAAGGAGAATTCTTTAATGCTAATAGCAAAAAATTAAACTTTACTAGGCCTCTTCAAGGACAAGTTGAAGCCATTACTTTTACGGCTAATTACAAAGCCTATCTTTCAACTGAAGCTTTTAAAAAATACATCTTTTCTTTTGATGCAACACTTTATGAACTGGACTTTTCTGAAGAATTTGAGTAGCCATACTTGGCTACTCATTATGCTATAATTTCACATGAATAAAACTTATGCCTATAACCATGACCCCATAAAATTTAACTTCGCTCAAACCATCGAACGCTTCTTTGTCGAAGAAATCCCTCTTTTTAAGTTTGCTGATAAAGGTTCTAACCTTATTTTAAAAATCAAGAAATCAGATATGAGTACTTTTAAACTCATAACGGTTATTGCCAAAGCCACACAGCTTGAACAACGCGACATTGGTTATGCAGGGTTAAAAGACAAAAATGCCACTACCATTCAATACATTTCTATTCCCAAACAGTATGAAAGAGATGTGGTCAAAAATTTAACCACGGAGAAAATAGAAATTTTAGAAAAGTTCTACTCCAAGTTCCCCATTAAAGTAGGTCAACTCAAAGGAAACAACTTTTCTATTGTCCTCCATGACGTTACAAAAGAAGCCAAAAGGTCTATTGAAAAAATAGCAAAAAAGATGATAGAAGAAGGTATCCCTAACTACTATGGCTACCAACGTTTTGGAGAAGACTCACGTTCATACTTACAAGGTCAAGAGATAGCCCATTCAGGTAAAAAGCTCAAAGGGGCAAAAGAAAAACTTTTGGTTTCTGCCTATCAAAGCTACCTTTACAATGAATGGTTATCGAGCCGTATTAACATCTCTAAAACGATTAGTAAAAATAAACCTGAAGAAGCTGCCACTCTTTTAGAATACCCTTTAGAACTCGTTAAAGTATTGGAAAAACAAAAACAATTTTTTAAACTTTTTATTGGGGATGACATGCAATCTTATCCTTTTGGGAAAAGTTATTTTTTACAAGACTTTGACAAAGGAAGCAAAGAGTTTATGGCACATAAATCAAGCCCAACAGGTCTACTAGTTGGGTCAAAAGTACTAAGAGCCATGGCAGATGCAAGACACTTAGAAGAAGCATTTGATGATGATGAACTCTATGCACTCAAAGGGGACAGACGTTATGCATGGATTTTTCCTGAAAATTTAAATCTTAGTTATAAAGAAGAGAAAAAAGAGTTAACCATTGAATTCTTTTTACCAAAAGGTGCTTATGCTACAAC
>CACVAZ010000048.1 GCA_902727995.1 uncultured Sulfurovum sp. | reverse complement strand
TTTGGTTTCTTTTTTCGTTCATATTTTGCACTTCCTCCACTTAAAAACTCAGATGGCTTTCCCACAGGTTTACTCACAGGTTTTATTAATTTAATAGATTCTTTACACCGTGATCATAGTACGGACTATCTTGTTTTTGCTTTAGACTCTAAAGGTTCAACCTTTAGAAATGAAATTTATGCTGACTATAAAGCCAATCGAGATTCTCCTCCTGAAGATTTAATTAGACAACTTCCTGTTGCTATTGATTGGATTTGTGAAATGGGTTTTGCAAATTTAGCTAAAGAGGGTTTTGAGGCTGATGACATTATTGCTACTTTAGCAAAATATGGAAAAGAACAAGGCTTAAAAGTACGTATTGTTTCTCATGATAAAGATTTATATCAGATGATAGAAAATGGTCATGTAGTGATGTATGATTCAGTTAAACGTAAAGAAATTACGGAAAAAGAGTGTTTTGAGAAATTTGGTGTTTACCCAAAAGATTTTATTAATTTTCAAGCTATTATTGGTGATGCTTCTGACAATGTACCAGGGGTAAAAGGTATTGGTAAAGTGGGTGCTTCTAAGCTTATCAATAAGTATTATACCCTTGAAAATATTTATGCCGATATTGAAAATGCAGGAACAGCAAATATTCAAAAAAAACTTTTAGAATCTAAAGAGAGTGCTTTTCTCTCTAGAGAACTGGTGACCATGGATCAAAATGTTTTTAAAGATTTTGACTTAGAGAGTTTTGAATTTGAAGATAAAAATTATTTAACCTGTTTGATAGATGATTTTGAACATTATGAGATGAGAAAAGCATTGGAAAAAGCAAAAGTAGGAGTGGATTTTTTCGATAGGGAAGAAGATGAGGAAGATCAAGAAGATGCTTTTGAAGCCATTTGCCTTGACAGTAAAAAGAAGCTTTTTGATGTTGTTAATCAAATAGAGAAAAATACTTTAGTCGCTTTTGACACTGAGACCACAGGGTTAGATACTAAAAAAGACAAAATGGTAGGTTTTTCTTTTGCTCTAAATAAAAAAGAAGCATATTATGTACCGATTGCTCATTTTTATTTAGGAGTGACAGAACAGGTAAGTATTGAAGATGCTATTGAAGCGATTAAGCTTATTTTAAAAGCAAAAGTTATTGGACAAAATTTAAAATTTGATTTGTCGTTACTTTATTATCAGCATGGCATAGCAGAAATAACCCCCTTTGCCGACACGATGCTCATGGCATGGTTACTAAATCCTGGTTCAAAAGTTGGACTGGATTCTTTGGCTAAAAGGTTTTTTGCTTATGAAATGAAAGCTTTTAAATCTATGGTAAAAAAAGGTGAAACTTTTGCAAATGTTGACATAGAATCAGCGACTTTTTATGCAACTGAAGATGCATGGATGACTTTTATGCTTTATGAAGCCTTAGATAAAGCAATGGATTTAGCTTCTATTACTCATTTAAAAGAAGAAGCTAAAAATATAGAATATCCGTTTATTAACACACTTATCGCCATGGAGAATCGAGGAATTAAACTTGATATTGAGAGATTAAAAATCTTACAAGAGAAGTTACGCCTAACAATTAATATATTGACAGGGGAAATTTACACTCTTTGTGGTTCAGAGTTTAATATTAAGTCAACCCAACAGTTGGGGGTAATTTTATTTCAACATTTGGGTTTAAAAGGTGGAAAGAAAACCAAAACAGGTTACAGTACCAATGAAGCTGTATTAAGTTCACTAAAAGATGAACATGAAGTTATTCCTAAAATTTTAGAGTACCGTAGTGTTCAAAAACTGCTTTCTACTTATGCTGAACCTCTTTTAAAATTGGCAAAAGTTGATATAGAAAATCGTGTTTATACCTCTTTTTTACAAACAGGAACCACAACAGGTCGTTTAAGTTCAAAAGAACCTAATCTTCAAAATATTCCTGTACGTTCAGAACAGGGAAGAAGTGTACGTGAAGCTTTTATAGCAAAAGAGGGCTACAAACTTTTAAGTATTGACTACTCTCAAATTGAGTTACGACTCTTAGCCCATTTTTCTAAAGATACAGCACTGATGGAAGCTTTTAATAAGGGCTTGGACATTCATATGGCAACAGCCATAAAACTTTTTGGTGAAGAAGAAGCTGAAGCTAAAAGAAATTATGCTAAATCTGTTAACTTTGGTATTTTATATGGAATGGGAGCTAAAAAACTCTCTGATGAGTTGAGCATAAGTAGTAAGGAAGCAAAGGCAATTATTGTTGCTTATTTTGAAAACTTTCCAACCATTCAAAACTTTTTAGCCAAGATTCAAGAGGATGTGAAAAGCATTGGTTATGTTGAGACTATTTTAGAACGCCGACGAATCTTTGACTATGATAATGCTACAGGGATGCAAAAAGCAGCTTTTATGCGTGAATCAGTAAATGCTGTGTTTCAAGGTTCAGCTGCTGACCTTATTAAACTTTCGATGTTAAAAATAGAAGCCTTTATTAAAGAAGAAAAGATAGAAGGCTCAATGCTTTTACAGATTCATGATGAACTTATTTTTGAAGTAAAAGAAGAAGTTGTAGTGCTTGTGGGTGAACAGTTTAAGTACATCATGGAAAATATTATGAAATTAGAAGTCCCATTAGAATGTTCGGTAAGTATTGGAAATTCTTGGGGTGAATTAAAGTAGGGTCGGTTGACCGACCTTATGTATATTTAAAATAGTTTAGGCAAAAATCTCTCGATGCTCAACCATCGCACAATAATTCTGAACCACAGAAATTCCAGCTGCCTTGATTTTGTCGGCTGCTTCATTGTTGATGAGTTCGAGTTGTGTCCAATAAACTTTGACATCTCCACGATCTATGACTACATCGGCAATGGCATTAAGTGCAGCAGGTTTTCTAAAGACAACAACCATGTCAACCTCTTGGTCAATCTCTGCTAGGGAACGGTAGACTTTTTGTCCTAAAATTGTTTCGCCTTTTGGATAAATTGGGATCATGGTATATCCAGCATCTCTTAAATATTCGGCAACATGATTACTGGCTTTGGTATCGTTTGGTGAACAACCTACTATAGCTATTGTTTTACACTCTTCAAAATATTTTTTCATCTCATTACGGTTCGAGTTTACTCTTGGTAATTCACATTCCACATTTAATCCTTTTAGTTATAATTCTAAGAATATCATATCTAGGAAATATAAATGTTAGATTTAAAATCTATAAAAGAAGCGCAAGAACGATTGAGTGGGGTTGCGTATAACACACCTTTTTCTTATGCACCCATACTTTCTGAAATGAGTGGTCATGAAGTCTACTTAAAAAAAGAGAACTTACAAGAAACAGGTTCTTTTAAAATTCGGGGTGCATTTAATAAAATTGCCACACTCATAGAAAATGGAAAAACAGGGGGAGTTGTTGCAGCCTCAGCTGGAAACCATGCACAAGGAGTGGCATTTTCAGCAAAACATTTTGATATAGATGCAACGATAGTGATGCCAGATTCAACGCCAATGAACAAAGTACAAGGTGTAGAACGATTTGGTGCAAAAGTTATTTTAAAGGGAAATAATTACGATGAAGCTTATGCTTTTGCGACGGAATATACGAAAGAACATCAGCTAGAATTTGTACACCCTTTTGCCAGTGACGAAGTGATGTCAGGACAAGGAACGGTGGGCATAGAAATGTTAGCCCAGGAAGATTTAGATGCCATTGTTATTCCTGTGGGTGGTGGTGGACTCATTGCTGGGATGGCTGTCGCCGTTAAAGCATTAAGTCCTAAAACAAAAGTGATTGGTATTGCTGCTGCTGGAGCACCTGCTATGAAACAATCGTATGATTCTAAAAGTGCTTTTTGTTCACTAAGTGTCAAAACCATTGCTGATGGAATTGCTGTACGGGATGCTTCACCCATTACCCTTAAACCTATACTCGAAAATGTAGATGCTTTAGAATTGGTATGTGAAGATGAGATTGCAGCTGCTATTTTGTTTCTTTTAGAAAAGCAAAAACTATTGGTTGAGGGAGCTGGTGCTGTGGGGGTAGCTGCACTTTTACATAATAAAATTGGCTTAGTAAAAGGTTCAAAAGTGGGTGTAGTTTTGAGTGGTGGAAATATTGATGTGACCATGCTTTCATTGATTATTGAAAAAGGACTGGTCAAAAGCTCACGTAAAATGAAGCTTTCTGTAGTTTTAGTAGATAAACCTGGATCACTCATGTACTTTACTGAGTTGTTAACAAAAGTAGGAGCGAACATTGTACATATTGGCTATGATCGAACCTCTTTGGATTTAGCTTTTGGTGATGCTACTGTTTCAGTCTTTTTGGAAACGAAAGGCTTAGAGCATCAAGAGGAAGTGAGAAGACTTTTGAGAGACAATAATTTTAAATTTGAGGAGATAAACTAATGAGTAAACATACAAATATAAATGAAGAAAAGTTAGGAAAAGGACCTTTTATTATTGCATGGATGTCATTTATTCCTGTTTTTGGCGTATTTTTTGCATTGATAGCGATTATGATTATGCTTTCAACAGAAAAAGAGGGTAAAAAAAGATTGAGTATTATTGCTATAATTGGCTTTGTTTACAGTGTCATTGTGTTTACGATTTTTGCTTATTTTGAACTTCAAAGATATACGGTAGTTACAACATAAAAATTAAAACCATAGGGTGGGACTTTAACCCACCGTTAATTAAGACTTGCATTAAATAAAACCTCTGACAAAAGGCTTATAGCATTATTCTAGTATATTTCTTTTGTTAACAGCTTGGATAGGTCGGTTGTTTGAATGACCATAGATATTAAAAAATTGTTTTACCTGTTCTTTTGAAATGCTTAGAGGCTTTTTAAGCACATGCCATCTTACTTCTTCGCTACAAGGAGGGGTGGTTAGTGATCCTATAAATTTGTAGTACTCTTTATGGTTTGGCATAAGTGCTTGAATCTCTTCTGTAGTTAAAATTAATTCTGTTTTCTCACCAGTTTTCAGAGGAAACTTTGACCAAATTTTAGAGATAACGGCATTGATATCTTTTGCTTCTTCAAACATAACAGCGATAACAGCTAATTTACCATCTTTTGTGGCGTGAACAAAGTGTGCTTCTAAAGGAAATGATTTATGATTAATGTTATTTTCACTTGGAGTATGAAAATGAAATTGTTTAAGCTCATAGGTTTCATCACCGATGGTAAAAGTACTTCCTTCAGCAACATTTACTTGAACGGTATGACCATTGTCAATGACATTTTGGGATTTACTTTCGTAGTCTAATTCTAAAGGAGGTAAGTTAAGATGAGATGAGGGGACAATGTCTATTGGTGATTGAGATTTTCCCTCAGAACATATTTTAAACTTTTTATTGAGTTCACTCCAATGGCTAGGTGAAACATCAGATGTATAACCCCAATCTTTTTCATGAGTTTCTGTATTACTTGTAATAGTATGTTCTGTTGCAAAGCAAGAAGAGGTTAATAAAAGTGTTGCTAGAGTCACACTTGCATAAGTTCTTATAACTTTCATAAGTATTCCTTTTGTTAGTTTCTAAAATAGTGTATCAAAAAAATTGATTAAGTAGGTATTTTAAGGCTATATTTTGCTAAGTATTTTACATGTTAGCCACTTTTTGGAATAAAAAAGTGACCTATTATTATACTAAATAAGTATTATTGATATTATTGATATATTAATCTTGTTTTCTAAAGCTTTGAGAGGTTTGTTAACCAATTAATTGTATTCTCTATACTTTTTAAGATATTCAATAACGAATTTCGTTAAAAAGCACTTTTTATTTTTATGAATATTTTAACAAAAAATAGCGTAATAATCCCGACAATTAATCCTAAGCCTAAGGCAGAAATAATTTCTGGAAGATCATGTAGTCTTTCATGAAGTACATGAACATTGTGCAGGTAAATTTCTCCAGCAACCAAAAGCATGGCTAGGGTTCCAATAACTGTTAATGATTGAATTATTTTAGGTAAAGCAGCGACTAAAAATTGACCAAACTTAGTCAAAATATGATTGGCACTTTTTCCCATGGCAATAAGTTTATAACCAAGGTCATCCATACGAACGATTAATGCAACAATTCCATAAACCCCTACGGTAGCTAATATAGCAATAAAAGTGACTACTGGAATTTGTATACCTAAAGGTTTATCAGTTACGGTGCTTAATGCGATAATGATGATTTCGATGGAAAGAATAAAGTCAGTAAAGATGGCTGATTTCACTTTTACTTTTTCATCATCTAAAATCTGTTCGGTACTTTTTTCTTCCATTGAAATTATGTGTTTTTTCTCTTCTTGATGAAAGAAAAATTCATAAATTTTTTCAGCTCCTTCATACGCTAAATAAACCCCACCTAACATTAAGATAGGAATAATAAGCCAAGGCATAAAAGCACTCATTAGAAATACTACGGGTAAGATAATGATTTTGTTAAGAAACGACCCTTTAGTAATAGCCCAAAGTACAGGTAGCTCTCGTGAAGAGGTAAACCCTGCTGCCTTGTTAGCACTTACAGCTAAATCATCGCCTAAGATACCAGCTGTTTTTTTAGTAGCAACTTTACTCATAACAGCTACGTCGTCCATAAGTATTGCGATGTCATCAAATAATGCAAAAAAACCTGTTGCCAAATTTTGTCCTTTTATAAATAATAATTTTTTAGAAGTATAGCATTTTTTACTTTTCCCAATCAAAAGCACCTTTTAGCTATAATCGCGACAATTATAAAATGATGGATATTACAGATGAGCGAAACCAAAAACAGCGAAATAAAAAAGAACGTATACAACCCTAAAGAGATAGAAGAGCGTTACTATAAACTTTGGGAAGAGAGAAACTA
>CACVAZ010000047.1:3142-6870 GCA_902727995.1 uncultured Sulfurovum sp. | reverse complement strand
TTCACCTCATCCAAATAATTAGCATACCAAGAGATAAGCTCTCTCATTGGCTTTAAAATTCCTCTGTTATCACTACGATTATAAGCCCCTCTTACTCTGTTAACTTCTACATGGGCTAATAAAGCTTCAACCACATCTTTAGTATAGTGGTCACCCTCGTTATTACCTTTTTTGTTAACGATGGTAGAAAACATTGACCTAAACCCATGAGGTACAAACTCATCTTTACTATAACCCATTCTTCTAATGGCACTTATCATTGTATTGTCGCTTATTGGTCTGTCTTTGTCGCGTGAACTTGGGAAAAGATATTTATTGCTTAATCTGTTTTGCTGTAGCTCTTCCATGAGTTCTATAACTTGTGGTGGTAATGGTAAAACAAACTCTATTTTAGTTTTCATCTTTGAAGCTGGGATAGTCCACACTTGATTTTTTAAATCAATCTCTGACCATTCAGCATGACGAATATTAAAACTTCTCAAAAATACATAAGGCAATATCTTTAAAGCCATCTGTGTTGAATAATCGCCGTTATAATCATCAATAGAAAGAAGCAGACCTCTTATATCTTGCTCTTTTGTAAATGTGGGATAATGCTTTTTCTTTCTTGCACCGATAACAATACTTTTATCAATATCCCTCACGATGTTTGTAGTGATATACTCATAGGTGACTGCATACATAAAAATACTATTGAGCTGGGTATAAACCCTATTCGCTGTTTCATGTAAACCTTTTTTCTCTTTTATGTCTTCTAGTATGTTAATGATGTCTTTTCTTGTAACCCTATCAATAGGCATACTTTCAATAAAAGGGTAAACATAATTTGTTAATGCTCTACCTAAACGAATAGAGTAATTTTCTGATAAATGCTTTCTTTCTGTATAATCTTTTAACCATTTTTGAGAAATATTATAAAAAGTGTTCTTTGTTTGTTTCTCTAGTTCTTTTTGCTCTTCCCTCTTTCTCTTCTTATCCTCATTAATATCAATACCTTGGTTAACTAACTTTCTTAGTCTTTCCCTTTCGTCTCTTGCTTCGGCTAAAGGATAATCTTTGAATGTACCTATTGCATACTCTTTTCGCTTATCTCCAAAATAATACTGCAACCTCCAAAGTTTCGACCCATTAGGATTTATTTGAAGAAAAAGCCCACCACCATCACTTAATTTATATTTCTTCTCTTTGGCTTTAGCTGTCTCTACTTTTTTCGCTGTAAGTGGTTTAATTGTTCTTGCCATGATATAACCTTTTATAGTGGGTATTTTTAAAAGGTTGGTGGGTTCTAAAAAACAGCCCCACTACTACACCCACTAAAAATACTAGATTTGTTTATATCATATTGTATTACATTAGACTAATGAAAGTATTAAACTTAGGAGTTTAGAAAGGTTATTTAGATGAGGTTGAATGAAGTTAGATTGTTATATGGTGGAGACGAGGGGAATTGAACCCCTGTCCTAAAATAGCTAGTGTTATGACTCTACATGTTTAGTTGGTGATGTTAAATCTTATCTTGCTTCGCACAGCACCCAAAGCTACACAAGACCAGCCAAAATTCTCACAAAGTAGCATGGCTTCTACTTAGCATATCCATCAGATGTGATGCCTAAAATCCGAGTAAGATGGAACTCGTCGGTAAGGCAGTCCTCCGATCGCTCGGGGTTAACTTACGCTACTGCGTAAGCTGGACGGTAATCTGTATTGTTTGCAGTTATGCAATTTGAGCCGTATAACGGAATTGCTCAGTCCGACATGCACATAACTCCGACTACTCCAGTCGAAACCAAGTCATCCCCATTAATCATGTAGATAAAATAATATGAAGGAAATTATCTACAGAGGAATATTAATTATAGCAAAAAATATTATTTATGTCAAGATTAAGATGCCAAAAATGCTGCTTCCTCCTTGAAATAAAGCCCAATACTTCTTTCAATACGAAGATTAATTTCTTCTAATTCTAACTCTTTTAATTCATCTTCTTCTCGTAATTTTACAATTTCTTCTCGTAACTTAACTTCTGTATCTTTATATGAGGTAATGGTTTCTTTTAATGCTTTATTTTCTTCTTGAAGTTCAATATATTTTTTAAGTATCGACGAAATTTTTGTATCTAATTCTTCTAAAACTGTCTTATTACTCATTATTTATTCCTAATATTTTTTTATAAATTTAATTTTATAATTATAACATTTTTATTGACTATTCGTTAATTTTTTCCTTAATCTCTTTAGCAAGTGCCGATATTTTACTGATTTTTTGTGTATTAGTTAAACCATCATCTAGCAATACTTTCACAAAAGCTGAACCAACAATTACCCCATCAACCCCTTGTGCTTTTTCTTTAGCTGTCTTTTCATCCACACCAAAACCTACATAAACAGGTGTTTTTGTATACTCTTTAATACTTGTAATAATTGGTTGTAAATCCTCACTCTGCCCTGCACCAGTAATTCCTGCATAGGCCACAAGGTAAATAAATTTTTGTGCATCATTTACAATTTCTTTAATTCTTTCTTGTGAATCCGTAGGGGCAATAAAGTCAATAAGTGCAAGATTTTCTTTTTTCATCATTGCTTTATAGGGTCGTGCCTCCTCGAATGGTAAATCGGGAATAATAAAACCATTAACCCCTGAATTTTTTGCTTGTTCAATAAAATACTCCATACCTTTATGATAAAAAGGATTGAAATAGCCCATCCATAAAGTATCTATGTGAGGTGCAATTTTTTTAGAAGCATCAAAAAGATGTTCCAATTTAAATCCCCTCTCTAAAGCTTTTAAATTTGCTTTTTCAATAACAGGACCATCAGCCACAGGATCAGAGAAAGGCATCCCTAGCTCTAGTGTGTCCACACCAACTTCACTTAATGCCAAAGCCATGTCAACAGTAAAATCCAACGAAGGATAAGCAGTCGTAATATATGCAACTAAATTTTTCAATATAAACTCTTTTTTAACTTATTGGGAGTCTCTCCCATTTATTTATTAGTAGTATTATACATTTTTTTGATAAAATGCTTAAATTAACTTAGAAGATAAGGTAGAAAAAGAATGAGTATTCATAGCGAAAAAGTTGCTAAAAAAGTGACTTTAACGACCATTGCAAAGATGAAAGGGGTAGAACCCATAACCATGGTAACAGCCTACGATGCACTTTTTGCAAAACTTTTTGATGGGCATGTTGACATGATCTTAGTCGGAGACAGTCTCAATATGAGCTTTTTAGGAAAAGATGATACCCTTTCAGCAACCATAGATCAAATGATTTACCATACCCAAGCTGTTTGTAATGGAGCAACTTTACCTCTCATTGTTTTGGACATGCCCTTTGGTTCTTATACCAGTGAAACCGATGCCCTAAAAAATGCAACCCGTGCCTACCAAGAAACGAATGCACAGGCTGTTAAAATAGAAGGTGGAAAAGAACGTGCGCATATTGTTAAAGCACTAAGTCAAAACTCCATTGCTGTTTTAGGGCATATTGGACTTATGCCACAATTTTTAAGATCTGATGGAGGATACAAAATACGAGGTAAAGACAAAACAGATATCGCCTCTTTGGTAGAAGATGCAAAAGCACTGGAGGCTGCTGGTGCTTTTGCTATTGTGGTTGAAGGTGTAAAGTCTGAAGCTGCTAAAAAAATCACCGATGCCATCACCATTCCAACCATTGGAATAGGTGCTGGAATTGAGTGTGATGGTCAAGTCCTTGTTTGGTCAGA
>CACVAZ010000047.1:0-3042 GCA_902727995.1 uncultured Sulfurovum sp. | reverse complement strand
ACTAGAGCTGGAATGCTTTCACATCCTTTACGTGAACGTTTTGGAATGCACTTTCGTATGCAATTCTATGCACACGATGAGTTAGCAGAAATTGTTCGTTTAGCTGCCATTAAACTTAACAAAGAAACCCACAAAGAAGCTGCTCATGAAATTGCCAAAAGAAGCCGTGGAACGCCAAGACTGGCATTACGTCTACTAAAACGGGTACGTGATTTTTCAGAAGTTGCCAATGAAGACAGGGTTAACTTAAAAACAACTGCTTATGCCCTCGACCAACTCGGTGTCAATGACTTGGGATTTGATGAAGAAGACATTCGTCTCTTAGAGTTCTTAATCGCTTCAAAAGGTCGTCCTATGGGGCTTTCTACCATAGCAGCAGCACTTTCTGAAGATGAGGGAACCATTGAAGATGTATTAGAACCTTATTTACTAGCGAATGGATACATTGAGAGAACAGCACGTGGGCGTGTGGCTACGGAAAAATCTTATGCCTACTTTAGACTAGGAGTCAAACCTAATGGTCAATAAACGTGACTATATTATTGCCCTACTCTTTGCCTTTGCACTCATTGGTGCGTACACCATTTACAAACCTTTTTTACTTTCTATGGTTGTGGCTCTACTTTTAACCATGGCGACAGGAAACATACATCTTAAAATAACCCATAAAATGAATTCAGAAAAAGTCTCAGCAAGTATTCTTTCTCTATTACTCTTAATTATTCTTTTTGTTCCCATTACCTACATTGCGACTATAGGAGTTCAATCTTTAGCTTCTATTGATGCTGATATTATTACACAAACCACTACCAAACTTATCTTTTTATCTAAAGATATCCCTCTTTTGGAAGACTGGGCAAAAGAATATTTAAACAATGAAAAAATTTTAGAAGACATTAAAACCTCAACCACCACCATTACAGCAGCTGGTAGTCATGGGATTGGCTTTATTAAAAATGTATTTTTTGTCATTGTTTTTTACTTTATGCTGAACTCTTATGCCGACAAACTTTTTTCATTAATCACCTCTTTTTTACCAATGAATGATGAAGAGGGTAATCAAATATTAAAAGAGATTTCATCAACTATGGAAGTTGTTTTTTACTCTATTATTGTAACAGCTATTTTTGAAGGGTTACTTTTTGGTATTGTTATCTCATTTTTTGGATTCAATGGTCTACTCTTAGGAACGATCTATGGTTTTGCATCTCTTATTCCTATTGTTGGTGGGGCTTTGGTTTGGATGCCAGTTTCCCTTTATGCTTGGAATACCATTAATGCAAACTCAGCCATTATTATTGCCCTTTATTCCATACTTATTATTTCTATTCTAGCCGATACCTTTATTAAACCCATGATTATTCGATATATAAAAGACAATATTCTTCATAGTTCTACACGTATTAACGAACTTCTAATTTTCTTTTCTATTTTAGCAGGTATGAGTTCCTATGGTTTTTGGGGAATGATTTTAGGACCGGCAATCACTTCATTTTTAATCGCTATTTCTAGGGTATACATTGAGCTTTATGGACAAAATACTCGCTAACTATTCCCTACACTTAAGCACTTGAACTACACTTAATAATCAAATGTAACCAAGTGATAGTATCTGCTACTAAAAGTCGTAAGTAATACCTGCATTAAGCGTATCAAGATCAGGCGAACCTGACTTTTGTACCAATCTTTCATAATCAGCAAAAAGTCCCCAACCACCTTCTTGGTCACCATAACCATCAAAAGTTCTAGAGTATCTTCCCTCTTTAGGGCTATCTTCACCAAAGTCATACTCAAGACCTAAACCCCACGCAAGTGCTTTGGTGTCTGTTTTACGTCGTGTAACCCCATGTGTTTCTGTTTTGGCATATCCTGCTAATCCATAAATATTAATATCTTTAGAAACAGGATACATTGGTTTAAGAAAAGCACCATAATGTTCAAGATCTCCCCCCTCAGAGGACCAGTTTGTCTTAATCCCTCTGGCTTCTATACCAAAAAGCTCATTAAAGTCATAACCAATACGTCCAATAAGACCAGCCGTTTTATCCACATTGCCTACTACAGGACAATTACAGTTTGGATCATACCGTGCTGCTGTTAAACCAGCTGCAACATATAGACCTAGAGGTAAGATATCATTAACAACAGGAACAGGGACGGGGACAGATACAGGAAGAGGTATAGGAGGAACAGGAACAACAGGAGGAAGAACCATAGGTTCAGGGTTGGTAGGAACTATAATAGGAGGAACATAAGGTTCAATAGGAACAAATACTTCTTCTGTTTCAAAAACTGGAGCTAAAATATCTCCTCCTGCATAGGCAAATCCACTTATTAGTAAAAGTGTACTTGCTGTAATTATTGACTGTTTCATATTTAAATCCTAAATTAAAATTATTTATTGATTAAGTATAGCATTCTTTATATTACACAATATAAAACATTTTTAATTATAAATTAATTTAAATTATTCTATAAGATTAGAGATAAAATCTATTTTCATTTTTTAGCTATTTCATAAAGCCATATCATAATATTAAGTTATAAAAGTAGTTTTAATTTTTTTATAATATAATACATAAAAAATAACGCTCTAAAAAGGAAAAAAATGCGAAAATTATACTTAACATTATTATTGAGTGCTTCAATGTCTATGGCAAACCCCTCTACCCCGAACAGTGACACAAATCAAAGTTTAGCTCTTAGCGAACAACTAGAAGAAGGGAAAGATTTACATAACGATTCTTGTACGAAATGTCATGACTCCTCTGTCTATACGAAAGAAGACAGAAAAATAAAAAACCTAGACGCACTCAATAAACGTGTCGAGGTTTGTAATACTAATACAGGTGCAGGTTTGGAGGAAGAAGAATTAAAAGACTTAACCTTATTTCTTAATACTCAATACTACAAGTTTTGATGTGTCAACCCAATATAGGACAAAGAAAGAATATCTAAGCACCCAAGTTTAAAAGTAACATATTATCTTCAAATTGAGTTGGAGATAAATAGTCATTAAATGAGTGCAACCTCTTACGATTG
>CACVAZ010000046.1 GCA_902727995.1 uncultured Sulfurovum sp. | reverse complement strand
GGTTAGGTAATGCCGTAGTAGGAGATGAACGTTATGGCTCTGACTACAAAAAAGGTGATAAAATGGGGCTACACGCAACAAAACTTACCATTTTCCATCCTACAAAGAAAAAGAACATAACTTTTGAAGTTGATGCTCCTAAAGATTTTTATGAGCTGCTAGATTAATAAAATCTCCAACTTGTAGATTTTCTGCTTCTTCCTTAGAGAAAGCTACTTCTATGAGTTGTTGTCCTACGAGTACGGTAGCCATATTATCTTCTCGTAATTCCAAAAGCTCACCCTCTAAAACATTTTTCTCTTTTAACATTAGTTCTTTAACACTGCCATCTTTTACTATCTTCCCACTTTCAAGTACCAACACACGTGAAGCCAAACGATAAATTTCACTGGCATCATGACTCACCATAATGGTCGTTGTACCAAACTCTTTATGCAGTTGTAGTATTTCATTTTGCAATTTCAAACGCATGGTAGCATCCAATGCAGAAAGAGGTTCATCCAGCAGCAAAAGTTTTGGTCGATTCATCAATGCTCTACAAAGTGAAACACGCTGTTTTTGTCCACCTGAAAGCGTAGAGGGTAAACGCTTTTTCAAAGAACTTAACTCTGTAACTTCCAGTAAATATTTGGCTAACTTTCTATCATCTTTTACAAAGAGTAGATTCTCTTCTACTGTCATGTTTTCAAAGAGAGCATAATCTTGAAAAACAAACCCAATGTTTCTTTGTTGAGGGGCTAATGCTTTTTTCCCTTCTAGCCATTGCTTATTATGAATAGAAATGTTTCCCTCAGCCTCTTCCAAACCAGCTAAAATGCGTAAAAGTGTTGTTTTTCCCGAACCACTCTGACCTGAAATGGCAACAAACTCTCCTTGTTTAATAGCACAAACTATATTCAAATCCATGACACCATCTGCACCATGAAGCTGTTTTTTTATATCTATTCGTAACATTATTTAAACCCACCTATACGTTTTTGAGTATGGTTAAACACGTAAACGCTCATTAGTACCACAAAGCTTATAAGCAACATAATCCCCGAATAAATATGTGCCGTACCATAATCCATTACTTCCACCATTTCATATATCGCAATAGAAGCTACTTTCGTTTCATTTGGTATGCTCCCCCCTATCATCAAAATTACCCCAAACTCTCCAACCGTATGAGCAAAAGTGATAATCAAGGCTGTCAACAATGCTGGTTTTATATTTGGCAATGCCACTTTAAACAGTGTCACAAACTTACTTTTCCCTGCTATGTAAGAAGCTTCCAACATATTTTTGTTCAAACTCTCAAAACCACCTTGCATTGGTTGCACCATAAAAGGCAAAGAGTAAAAGCAAGAAGCTATCACCAAGCCTGTAAACGTAAAGTTTAAATCCACCTCTGCAAAGACTACTAGAATATAAAATCCTAAAACAGAAGGAGGTAATACTATGGGTAAAGCTGTTATGGCTTCAATGAATGGTTTTACTTTTGATTTTGTTTGAGATAAATACCATGCTAGAGGTAGACTTAATAGGAATAGGATTAGTGTTGTTATTCCTGCTAGTTTGAACGACAATATGAATGGGGTTAGGTCTAGATTATATAAAGTTTCTAGCATTTAAAAATTCCGTCGGGTGCGATTGCTATCGCACCAATAAATAAAATTCGCATAAAATAAAAATCTGTAGGGTGTAGTCCCCTGACTACACCGTCAAAATCAAAGTCATTTTCACTATATTTAACCTTTGACTCCAACCCTGTAAACTCTAAAATATAAGGGTCTTTAATAATCTGTTCAGGAAGTATTCCTTCACTTGATTTATGAATAGAATCTATCATCTCTTTTTTATCTTTTGATAATCCTATTCGCTCATAGGTTGCAGAGTTTATTTGTCGTTTAAGTTCTCTTACACTCCAATTTCCTTTGATAGCTTCTACTTCATAAAAAAGGCGTTTTAATTGGTCATCTATCTTAAGAAATTCAATAAAATGACTGAAAGAAAAAGAGTTTAAAAGCTGTTTAATTGGTACTTCCAAAGATTCAACAGACACTGTCTGTTGAATCTCTAAATTCTCTAATTTGAATTGGTCAGACACTGCCTGATTAAATCTTAAAAATGGGGTAAATTTTATAATGTTTAAGATTTCTAGCATTTTTCACAATCCTTATTTTCTTTAAAAATATCATGAACTATAGTTTTTACATAAATATCATCTACCGATGTAAGGATATGAATAATATATTTAGGACATTTATCTGAAATTCTTCTCAATATTTTAAAAAAGTTATCAAAACCATTTTTATAAATAAAATCGAATACTCCATCTATCTTGTATTTTTTAGATACTGAGTGGTTTATTATTGCATCCATTAATAAAGAATTATTTTCTCTATATACCTTAAAAAAAAGATTTGCTAATATTTGGATGGAAATAGTTGAACTATAAAAATCTTTTTTTAACAATATAACTACTTTAACTTCTAAGTTATTTTCATTAAGAATAGAAGCTTCATAGAATAAATTATTCATTTTTTTAATATGAAGAATTGAACCTTTTTTTACACTGTAAATACCTGAAGTAGAAATATATGTACTTTTTCCTATATCAAAAGAAAATATTCTATTATTTATTCGTTTTACATCTTCAATTATATATGGATACCAACCCGTATCAATCCAAGAAAAACTATATTTATTCTGATTTTTTTTATCTTTTGAAATGCCTAGTGGAGCCTTCTTAAAACTATTGTCAGTACATGGATGCTTACTCCAAGGTGGACCAAGTTCATCAAAAAACACTTTTCCACCATAGGGAGATTGATAAAAAAACACAGGTTCTTTACATACAGGACATTTTGCATTTGGATTCACAAAACTTTCATGAGTTTCAATTTTTTCAATGTGTGGATAATCCCACTTATATGAATCTTTAATAATATTCATAATAGGTTTTGCTTTGCTTCCTCTTGAAGAACTATTACTCTCAACTTTATATCCTCGACAATAGTTACCACTTGTATGTATAGGCTTACATACTCCTCCTACATACCTAAATACAATTTCTTCACCACACCTATTACAAAACGCCATTATTGAACCTTTACATAAAAAGTACTACGCCCAGCACCAACTCTTTCAATAAGTTTCTTTTTCATTAACTCATTAAACAGCTCTTTAATTTTAGTCTCACCAATATCCAAAATGACTTTAGCTTCTTTTCGAGTAATTTTCTTATTTTTCTCTATATATTCTAAAATTATTTGGTCGTAATCGGTCATAATCGGTCGTAATCGGTCGTTTCCGATACTTTCCGATACTTTTTCGACGGTTTTTTCCTCAATCGGTCGATAAAACTCCACATCCACAAAATCATTCTGTTCAACAATCTTTGGCTCTTTCAACCCAGTATCCAAACAAGACTTCTTAATCCTAGCAATCCCACTACCCCACTGTTCAATCAGCCCCAACTCTTTAAACACATTTGCAATAACTCTGTTTCGAGCATCACTTCTACCACTGTCTATATCTTCTTGATTAATACTATTAGGGTAGCTTCCAGGCGAAACGATATTGACAATATCGTCATAGACACCCACTTTTATATCTCTACCTTGATTGATATAGTCGCGATGGATTAAAGCATTAATCAAAGCTTCACCCAAAGCAACAATAGGAATCTCATAAGTATCTGTTCGGTAAAGTCCTTTTATCTCAGCTCTTAGATTTATATGGTTCAATATGAAATTTTGAGTATTTTCCAGTATCTCAAAAATACTACCACCATACTCTTTTTTATCTAAAAAAAGCTCCATAGTCGTACCTTTAAACTTTGCACACTTGACCATACAATGGTCGTGATAACCTAAAAGTATCAGCAGTGCATTACTAGGGTACTCTTTAGCATGTTCCTCTTTAATAAGTTTTAGATTTTTGAGTTTTTGTTCATCTAGGTTTTTTCCTACTTTTTGAAATACATCATAAATTGGAGACAAATCAAGAGAAGATAATTCAACCTCATAATTTAGCTCTTCATCATATGATATGTTTCGTCTCTGTCGCTCCAACTCGATAATATTCTCAAAACCAGCTTTTCTATTACTTGCTCCAACTCTGATATATGTACCGTGATTCTTACCATCTTTTTTAAGATAATAAGGCAATAAATTTCCTCTAAAGACTTCTATAACCAACAGAAGTTTTCCTTCTAAATTAAGCGTATAGATTTCAGGTAAAATATTAGGATAACAGCTATCAAAAATAAGCGATGAAATTTTATCTTGAAGCTCAAAAATATTATCTTCTTCAACACCTACAACTTCTCTGTTATCATTCACACCTATAATTAGCTTCCCACCAGAAGTATTTGAAAAAGAGATGATAGTCTTAACGATACTCTCATTTTTAGGGAGTTGTTCTTTGAACTCTACTTTTTTGTTTTCGCCATTATTAATTAGTTTTTGTATGTTCAATTATTATTCCTTTTATTCTTATCATCCCCAAACAAACATCCAAAAGGAATACACCAAAAAGTAAAACCATCTTTACTAAGAGGTAAAACTTCATTCCCTCCATAGAAAATATATCCATGTAGAAATTTATCTTTTGCATTTTTAGCTAAACGTACTAAGCCTCTTAAATATTCTGTTTTAATCACAGATGAAGACTTAACTTCTACAGCTACTATATTTCCATTTTTTTGTTCTAAAACTAAATCCACCTCATAATCTCCATCTCTATAATGGTAGATTTTACTTGATTTTTTAGCATAGGTACTATGTTTTAAAAACTCTGAATAAATAAAATTTTCAACTAGGTTTCCTAACATCTCTCTATCTGACGTAATTAATGTATGAGCATCAGTATCAACAAGGTGTGAGACCAGTCCTGTGTCTACAAATTGTATCTTAGGTGCTTTTACTTCTCTTTTACCTAAATTGGTAAAGTAAGGGTTAACCCTTTTGACTAAAAACAAAGCCTCTAATATCTCAATATCTGACTTTACTGTTGTATCTTTTATGCTTAGGTGTTTAGAAAGTGAACTGTATTTTAAAAGATTACTTGTACTAGATGCTAAGATTTTCAATAACTTGTTTATTTCAGATTTATTCTCTTGACTAATTTTTTTAACCAAAGACAAATCTTTTTCTATCCTCGCTTCCACATAAGTTTCGAACCAAGCATCTTGTGAACGTGAAGACTTCCCTTGTACTGAAGGGAAACCACCTCTTACTATCTGCTCTATCATTCTTTCATAATCCAGCTTTTTACTATTAAACTCTTTAATAGTCCCATCAAAAAGCATGTCCAAAATATTTGTAGAACAGTTGTCAAGTTCAAAATAAGAAAGAGGATATAACGAGACAGAAACCATACGTCCTGCAAGAGACTCTTTTATGCTAGACATTTTAAATAAATCGGCACTGCCTGTTAAAAGGAACATACCTGACTCATTTTTTGCATCAACACTCATTTTTAAAGCAGAAATAACCTCAGGAACCATCTGTATTTCATCTATCACACAAGGTTTTTTTGAAAGTTGCTCTATAAAATTTATGGGATTACTTTGGGCTACTGTTTTTGTAGAGTCATTATCAAAAGTATAATAGTCCATATCGAGTTCTTTAGCTATTTCTTTAGAAAGTGTGGTTTTACCACTTTGTCTTGCTCCATTAATAGAAACTATTCTAAAATCTTCTAAAAGTTCATAAACTATGGGTGTTATATTTCTTTTAATGTACACAAAAATCCTTGTTTAACTTTCATATATAATATCATATCATGAGTTAACATGTACTAAATCATGAATTAACATAAATTAAATCATGCGTTAACATAAAAATTTACGGAACAATATACCCAAACTCTTCAAACACCTTTTTAGCCCTCTTAGACATAATAAAAGTATAAAAAGCAGAAGCACCCAATGACTTTTTACCATGCTTAAGTAACACTATTCCTTGGTCAATAGGTGTGTAAAGTTTAGCATCAACTTCTTTCCAGTGAATATCTTTTTTAAACTGAGTCATTTTAGGACTGTAAAGTGCTGACTTGGCTATGAGTCCAATGTCTGTGGCTCGGGTGGCATAAGTAACGGTTTGAGAGATTGACTCACCATAGACAAATTTAGACTTTATAGACTCATAAATTTTTGCACTTTTTAGTGCTTCTACACTTGCTACACCATAGGGAGCTGTTTTAGGATTTGCAATGGCTATTTTTTTGATTTTATCATTTAACAGTACTTCCATACCTTTTGAAAGGTCTAGATTTTTTGTTGAAAGATAGGCTAAAGAACCTTGTGCATAAACTAAAGGTCTGGTAACAGCGTCATCACTTTCATAGAGTTTTTTAGGATACATCATATTTGCAGCCATGAGTATATGGTAGGGAGCTTTGTGTTTTATTTGGGCTACGAGCTTACCTGTTCCCCCCAATATCACTTGAATTTTTATATCAGGATAGAGTATATTAAACTCTTTTTTTAAATCCTCAATGGCGTAAGACACATTAGCAGCAACAGCAACAGTAACGGTTTGAGCCATGCTAAAAGAAGACAGCAGTGTTAAGAGTAATAATTTAAGTTTCATTAATAGGCTCCAAATCCATATTTTTTCATAATAATTTCTAAGATAGGCTTTTTATAAGCACCCTCATGTCTAAAAACTTCATTACCTTCAGCATCAAAGAAAAGTTGTACTGGCATGAGTTTTAGTTTGTATTTATCACGTAAAATTAAACGCTCTTTTTGTCCATCTACTGAGTAAATTTGATATTCAGGATGCTCTTTTAAAATCTCTGCAAACATCTTAGACATGGCTAAACATGAATAACAGTGAGTCATTCCAAAAGCAATGATACTTGGTTTCCCATTGCCTATTTTTTCTTCTATATCAGCATAAAGTTGTACTTCTAACGTTTCAATTTTTATCATATCTATTCCTATAT
>CACVAZ010000045.1 GCA_902727995.1 uncultured Sulfurovum sp. | reverse complement strand
AAAGAGGATACTTAAAAACTCTCTTAAGAAAAGGGGAGTTTTTGCTATAATCTTTTCAAAAAGGAGTGGTGGTTTTGGAAGAAAAAGAGGTACATTTGGTTAAAAAAGTTTCTAAAGAGTTGGGCTTGACTTATAAAGAGTTAGGTGAAGAAATTGGTTATAGTGAGAGTATGTTAAGACAATCCGTTTCAAAAAATACAATTAGTTCTCAATTACAAAAGGTTCTTGAATTATATATAAAAACAATAAAATTAGAAAAAGAATTAAATAAAACAGAAGAAGTAAAAGATGTTCTTAGGTCATTTTTGGAAAAATAAGATGTTTTTAGAACTTTTAACTAAATATAAAGACAATTTAAACTAGAATGCCATATATCAAAAAAATATAAGGCAAAAAAATGGAACTCGAACCAATAGAAAACCCCATCGTTATTCATCCTCATTTGTTACAACGGTTTCTAAAACATGGAAAAGACTATGCCAACCTTTTAGCCTTGTATAGTTTTTACCTCTATCACGCTCAACTCCAAAAGACCAATCAACCCCTAGCCACCGATGAATTCACTAGAAAAGGGATGAATTGGGCGATAGATAGGGTCAAAAAAACCAAAAAACTTTTAAAAGAGATGAAACTTATCGAAGTAGTTCAAAAGAGAAAATACTATTACATTTATCTTTTTTTTATCTACACCAAGAAGAAGATTGACGAGATTCTTGGGACGAGTACGGAATCGGAAGCTTCAGCTCCGAATAAGCCAAAAAATGAGACAACGAGGCTAAAGCCGTCGGTTCCGAGTGTCCCACCTCTTTTAAATCAATGGCTTGAATATTGTGATAAAAAAAAGATTAATTATGCTAAAAACAATCTAACACATTGGGAAAAAAAGCTTGAAAAAAGGCTCACCATCGACCAACAAGAAGCCATTTATACTGCTATAAAAAACGGTTGGAAAGATTTTTATGTAGTTGCAATTAAAGAGTCAAAATACCATAAATTTTTAGGTAAAAGTTTGATGATGGAAAAAAATTGTGATACTTTACTAGACATAGCCTTTAAAGAAAAACGCTTTATCTATCAGTTCAAAAACATCAAAATCAGGACCACCGAACCCCCATCAAGCCTGTTTAAAAGATATGGATATGATAAATCAGAGCTTAACAAAGCTCCTATTGTTTCAGACGTTAAAAGTAAAATTTTGGGGTTGATTCAGAGGTTTTAGGGTGGATTATAAGTATAATCAAACAGATAAAAGAGAAGGCGAAAAAATGCAAAAGCTACCCATAGGAATGAGTGATTTCAAAGAACTGATTGAAACTGATAGATATTATGTTGATAAAACAGATTTTATTGCAGAAATTCTTAATAGCAGTGCCAAGGTTATTTTACTTCCACGCCCACGCCGATTTGGAAAAACACTTAATCTTGGTATGTTAAACTATTTTTTTGATAAAAGTGAGAATAATAAAGAGCTCTTTAAAGGCTTAGATGTCGCTCAAAATAGCGAAGCGATGCAACATTGTAATGCTTATCCTATTATTTATATTACGTTTAAAGATGTGAAAGAACAAAGCATTGAGGCAAGTCGTGAAAAAATTTATGCTCTGATTCGAGAAACATTTGGAAAACATGAAAAAAGTATAGAAAAAGTTATTGATACTTTCTCCAAAGAAGATAGAGACAATTATGCCGATATTATCAACCGAAAAGCGTCACATGCACTTTATGAAAACAGTTTTAAATTTCTTTCTAAACTCTTAACCAAAGCCCACAACCAAAAATGCATCATCCTCATAGACGAATACGATACACCCATTCAAACAGCATTTTTAAAAGGCTATTACGAAGAGATGATTGGGTTTTTTAAAACCTTTATGGGAGCTGTTTTAAAAGATAATGATGTCAACCTTTATAAAGCTGTGCTTACAGGTATTTTACGTATTTCCAAAGAGTCTATTTTCAGTGATTTGAATAATATTAAAGTGTATACCTTACTTGATAATCCTTTTTCTGATAAGTTTGGATTTACCAGTAACGAAGTCAAGGCGATGTTGAAAAATTACAATTTAAGTGAAAATTTTGAAGAGGTTAATCAGTGGTACAATGGGTATAAAATTGGTGAAACCACTATTTTTAATCCATGGTCATTGTTAAATTATAGCGATAGTGGGCAATTTGATGTCTATTGGGCAAACACCTCTTCTAACGATATTATACGTATTTTGGTAGAAAACTCTGATGGATTTAGAGACGATTTAAAATACCTGCTAAAAGGTGAAACAGTAGAAAAAGTCATTAATCCCAACATCACTTTTAAGGACAGAGATTTTAATTTTAATGAAGAGATGCTGTACTCTTTTCTCTTCTTTTCAGGCTATCTGAAATACACTTCTAAAACATGGAAACAAGGGGAACATATTTGTACCTTAGCCATTGTCAATGTGGAGTGTCAATATATTTTTAGAAAAATTATTGCCAATTGGATTAGCGAAAAGTTTTCAAACCCAAGACTAAGAGTTCTACTAAAATCATTAACCGATGGCGATTTAAAACTGTTTGAAAAAATATTTAGTGAGTTTGTACGCGATACGCTTTCATTTTATGATACAGGTAAAAATGTGGAAAGTGTCTATCATGCTTTTTTCTTGGGATTGTTGGTTAATTTGAGCGATTATGAAATAATATCGAACAAAGAAGCAGGGTATGGACGGGTCGATATTATCGTGTTGCACAAAGAAGACAAAGAAAAACTAGCCCTAGTCATAGAACTGAAAACCATAGACGAGTTTGAAGAAGAGACCAAAGAAAAAGCCTTAATAAGTGCTGTAAAACAGATAGAAGAGAAAGCTTATGTTTCAGAGGTAGAGAAAAAAGGCTATGAAAATATCTTAGCCTTTGGTGTGGTCTTTGATGGTAAGAGGGTTTGGGTGAAGAAGGGGTGAGGTTTGTTTGAGGTGGCGACTGTCCTCTTTTTCTGCTTTTTCTATGGACACAGGTTTAAAAAAGATGATATGGATAAAAGTATGCAAAAGTTTAAAGCCTATACGGATTACGTTACAATAAAATAAAAAGATTAAAGAATAATTATGAATAACAGTGATAATACAAGAGTTCTAGAGAAAGAGATTCAAAAATGGTTAAAAAATGATTATGAAAATATTTTACAAAATATTTCGGGTGTAGAGTTTTTAGATGAATTTGATAGTAATATTGATGAGTATATTCCTGAATTTTCTTTAGACTATTTTATAAATCAAAAATTTATAAATTCTGCAAGATATGTAAAAGAAAATTTATATCTTTTAGATTTAATAACTAATGATGATAATATATCAACACAGAAAGGTGAAGTGTTACGACCTGATTTAATATTATTTAATGTAGAAACTAATGTTTTAATAGTTGTAGAGATTAAGCGAGAACATGGAGCAGAAAGACAAGCCATTACGGAGCTTTTAGCATATGAGCATGAAATACAAAATCTTATGCCCTTTATGTCAAAGGTGGATATATGTTTTGTGATTATATCTGCTGATTATAGAACTCTTTTAGAACATTCTATTTATTCTCTTTCTGTTTGGCAAAATAAAAAAATTCTTCCAATAAAAATAAGTGGTATAGAAAGTAGTGATACTTCAAAATGGAAATTATCATTTCATAGGTTAGACTCTTGGTCATTATTAAGTCACACAAATATATTACCAAAGCAAATTAGTACATTTGAATTAGTTTTATATGATAAAGATGCTTATAATCCAAATATAAATGTAAAAGATAAAGAAGATAATATGGCTATTTTTTACAAAGGATTAGATTTAATTATTAAAGAAGCTGAAAAGAATAATATTAGTGGATTTAGTATCTTACTTAAAAATACAAATCCAATGCTTGCTTTAAATAATTATTCGATAATGATAGGAGTTGTAAATCATTTCTCTTTCTTGGAGAAAATAAGAGATAATTCATCAAAAGTAAAAAAATATTTTTTAGACAATGAAACCTTAATTTTAAGTAATCATCTATCAGCATTTTCTTTTACGAACAATGCAGAAAAGTTTTTAAATAATTTTTATAATCCAGAATATGAAGGGTTTTATAACTGGAAAATACATAGAGAAATCCTAGAGCAAAATTCAATCCCTATAAAAATAGATTTTTTTGGAGAGATAGATAGTTTAGTCACCCAGTTTGCCTTAAATAAAACAGTTCTAAAAAATTATTTTCCTGAACTGTCTACTGGACAAGTAGATTTTTCATATCCCAAAATTGGATTGAATATACTTGATAACTTATTTCAAAATAATATATTTTTGAGTGGAAATTTTAATGTTATAAATATTTATCAATTCGGTACTATTGTAGGAAAACTTAATCTTGTGTATGAAGTTTTAAATAACCAAACTCATAAACTTGAAAGAGATTTTATTATAGGAAAACTAGAATGGCTTGAAATTGAGTTTTTAAAGAGTTATCGAGAGATTATTTTTACATATTTGGCTTCACCAGAGCTTTCAATACCACCAATATTTAAAACAAATTATCAAACTTCTAAAGAAGCTATTGAAAATTTGTCTAAAATAATTAATTGGATTATTGAAATTTTTTTAAATAGGTATCTTTACAAGGAGGTCTTTATGTTAGGAATGTCTGTTATGAGCTATTTTGAAAATGATTTAATTGATATGCTTGAAAATAAAGAAGAAATTATAAAAGAAATTAAACATAAAGTATTAGAATTTACAAAAAAGTATATTCAAAAAGATATTTATGCAAATTTAATTATTCAAGATAAAATTGATGAACTAAAATCTATTTTACGTTTAGGTAATGACCTAAATTTTAATACAGTTGATCAAAACCTAATTTTTGAAAATTTTGAAGATAAGATATTAGAGATTATTAGTTTAAATAACTTTTCTCTTTCCCATAAACTTGTAAAAACAAATTTTACATTTACAGATGCAAATAAAATTTATTTACAAGAAATTTATATAAAAGAATATAGAAAAAGAAAATGCTTAATCAGTTTAGAGTTAAATGGTCGATTAACTATAAAAGAAGTAGAGCAAGAATCTAATGTATTAAGTGTCAATCCTGAAAAAGAAGTACTTTTTTATACACAAAAAAAATTTATGCAATTAGTAAATAGGATGACTTGGAATGAATTATTTAAGGATTTAGAATCATAAAAGAATACAGGGTTCGAATGAACGTAATCACTTTTAGGTCTTTTTATTTTTTTGAGTTGTCTTGACTTTTGGGGTAGAATAGACCATGACCTAAAGATGTGCCTTGGGTTGGTTCTTCTTGTAAAGCACATATCAACGAAGCTAAATCTTTTTTAATGGCTTTAAACTTTTTAGCCAACCGTTTAACATCTTTTTCAAATTGAGGAATGGTTAAGACGTTACAGTTCATTTAAAAACTCATTAGCATTTCTAGCTTTTAATGTTCCCTTTTTTATCTGTTGCATCTCTTTTGCTGATGTCTCTATATTTTTTAAAATTTCTTCTTTAGAACCATCACTATTAGAAAGATTTTTATATTCTAAAAAACTAAGAAACTTATTGAGTTCTTCTAACATATCAGCAGGTAATGTATTAATAGTTGTAATCAAATTTTTTCGTAAATCTACTGCTTCCATAGTTACACCTTTTTTATTTTAAATCTAAAATCATTATAACAAAAGACAAATTAAACCTATAGCCTACAAAAGATTAAAATAACTTAACCCCATACCCCAAAAACCACCCCACCCAAAAAACAACCCACATACTTAAAATGTTACTTCGTAAAAAGAGGATACTTAAAAACTCTCTTAAGAAAAGGGGAGGTTTTGTTATAATCTTTTAAAAAAGGAGTGGTTGTTTTGGAAGAGAAAGAGGAGAATTTGATTAAAAAAGTCTGTAAAGATTTGAACTTAACATATAAGAAGTTGGCTGATGAAATTGGATATACAGAAGGAAATTTAAAGAATTCTGTTTTTAAAAACCAAATAAGTAAACCCTTAGAAAGAGCAATTGAACTTTATCTTGAAACTCAAAAATTGAAAAAAGAAATAGCAAAGAATAAAGAATTAAAACAAGTACTAAAAACTTTAATCAACGAATAAAGTAATCTAAAAAACTATAATAGTAATTTTTAATTACTAAATTATTGACAAATAATAAATTATATACTACAATGCCATATATCAAAAAAATATAAGGCAAAAAAATGGAACTCGAACCAATAGAAAATCCCATCGTTATTCATCCTCATTTGTTGCAACGGTTTTTAAGACATGGAAAAGACTATGCGAACCTTTTAGCCTTGTATAGTTTTTACCTTTACCATGCTCAACTACAAAAAACCAACCAACCCCTAGCCACCGATGAATTCACACGCAAAGGGATGAATTGGGCAATAGATAGGGTCAAAAAAACCAAAAAAATCTTAAAAGAGATGAAGCTTATCGAAGTAGTACAAAAGAGAAAGTACTATTACATTCATCTTTTTTTTATCTACACCAAGAAGAAGATTGGCGAGATTCTTGGGAACTCTACCAGCCAGAACCCTTCGGAAACGGAGGATTTATCCCCGAAAAAAGAAAAGAAAACCAAGCCAAAAAATGAGCCGATTTTATTAAACAGTTGGCTTCTTTATTGTGATAAAAACGCCATAAAATACAGTCAAAACAATCTAAAATATTGGAATAAAAAGCTTGAAAAAAGAGTCACCATCGACCAACAAGAAGCCATTTACAACGCCATAAAAAACAAATGGAAAGACTTTTATTTAGTTGCTATTAAAGATTCAAAATATCATAAATTTTTAGGTAAAAGTTTGATGATGGAGAAAGATTGTGATACTTTGGTCGATATTGCCTTTAAAGAAAAACGCTTTATCTATCAATTCAAAAACATCAAAATCACCACCACCGAACCCCCATCAAAGCTTTTTGAACGATATGGTTATGATAAAT
>CACVAZ010000044.1 GCA_902727995.1 uncultured Sulfurovum sp. | reverse complement strand
TTTGAGGATGCATTATAGCAAATATATAATTAGGAGTAAAGTATATATTTTAAAATTATTGATTTTTCAAGATTTTCAAGTATTAAAGTAGGTATCCCTATTGAGGTACTTATGTTGGAGCGTGGAGATGAAATTCCTGATGATCGAATGATTATTGGTCATGCCAATAATTTATTGGTTTCTTCTAAGCCACGACCTTTGATGATGCTTTCTAAAGATTTTTCGTTTATGAAACTTGAAGATGAGGTTTTAACCATAGGATGTGCAACTCCTACAGGTAAAATTCTCTCTTTTGCTAAAAAATATAATTTGGCTGGGTTTGAATTTGTTTCAAAACTTCCAGGTTCTTTGGGAGGAATGATTGCTATGAATGCAGGGGTGAAAGCTTATGAGGTTTTTAACATACTTGAAAGTATAAAAATAGATGGAGAATGGGTAAAAAAAGAGAAGATAGAGTATGGTTACCGTTTTGCTAAACTTACTGGGGTGGCTACAGAAGTACGTTTTAAAGTAAGTAAAGGTTTTTCTAAAAAACTCTTGGATGAGCTGGTAAATCTACGGTCCAATCAACCCAAAACAGCTTCGGCTGGTTCTGCTTTTAAAAATCCTAAGGGAGATTATGCTGGACGGCTTATTGAAGAAGTGAATTTAAAAGGGGTTCGTAGGGGAGCAATGCAATGGAGCGAAATCCATGCTAATTTTTTAGTTAATCATGGTGGGGGTATTTTTGAGGATGCACGTTATTTAATTGACCTTGCAAAAGAGAAAGTTTTTGAGAAATTTGGTATTGAGCTAATTGAAGAAGTTCAGGTAATTTAAAAAATAAAAATTAAATCCTAATATAAATAAAGAAGCATATTATTCCAATCTAAACATAGTATATCAACGGTAAGATTTTTAGTTTTTCCGACACTTTTCTGACAAAAATATGATATCTATTGAGAGGGAATTTATATAAAGGATAAGAAAAGTGAGGAAGTTTAGAAATTATGTGTTGATAGTACCCTTGTGTACAACGGTCATGGTCGCTGAAGAAATTTCAACAGAGCGACAACATGCATTGAGTAATTTGGCACCTAAAGGGAAGTTTGTACTTAGAGTTGAGGGGAAGACCCGAACGACAGAATATTCGTATAATAACCGTGGGGATAGAGTCCGTTTAGGCAATGAATTGAATGCTGTGAATTTAAATCAAGATGTTTTTGCTTCATTGGCTCCTTTTGGGGCAGGGGCTAGTTTGGGAACGACTGCATCTTCCATGGAGTTTGAGTCAGAGCGTGGTGAAATTTCTTTTGGTTATGGGGTGACTGATGACTTGACGGTTGGGGTGATTATGCCTTTTGGAACGGTGAAAAGTAAGGTTGATTTTTCTGTGAATGGGGCGAACCTTGGAAACAATCCAAATTATAACCCAGCTTTAGCACCTTCGGCTACAAATTTACCGTATTTACCTACGAGTATGGGCGTTGCTCCGATTAGTACAGCTGATATACAAGCATTGTTAACTTCTCCTACTTATGGTTATAAACCCATTGCTTCTACACGAACGACTGGATTGGCTGATCCTACCATTGGTCTTTTGTATCAGGCATTAAAAAGTAAAGATTCATCTTTGGTGTTGGCAACAGGAGTGGACATAGGTATTGCGAAAGAAGATGACCCCGATAATTTGGTGGATGTTCCCATTAACAATGGTAATTCAGCATTGCGTTTTCGAGCAGAGTATTATAAAAACTTAGCCAATAATTGGGACTTTTTTGCGAAAGCAGAGTATGGCATAGAGTTTGAAGACTCTGTAACCAAAAGGGTTCCCCAAGCAGGAGAGCTTTTAGCTCCTAAAAGTAGTACGGAAAAAGTTAAAAGAAATTTGGGAGATTACCGTTCTTATGAATTAAGTGTGGGGAAATCAGTGCAAAATTGGCGATATGCTGGAAGACTTTACCGACTTGAAAAAGATGCAGATGACTATACCTCCAGTATTGGGACAGATGTGACTGCACTGGAGACCAATACAGCTGGCTATGCCAATCAATGGGAAGCAGAGATTTCATGGTCAGGGGTTGATGCTTGGGCAAAAGGAAATTTAGCGATGCCTTTGATTGTCTCTTTGGCTTATAAAGATACATTTGGGGGAAAGAATGGATTGGATTGGAATGAACTCTATTTCCGTGTTACGACATTTTTTTAAATTCTTTTTTGGCAATCGCCCCCTACTTGAACACCAATTCATACCGTGTACCACTTTCAAAGGTAAACTCACTTTTTGTTGCCTGTAACTTTCTAGCAAACTGTTTAATGAGCTTTAATCCAAAACTATTACGTTTCTTTTTTAAGTCAAAGCCTTCACCATTGTCTTGTATGACGAGCTTGATTTCATTTTCAATTTTTTTACAGCTGAGTTCAATGATACATACTTCATCTTTTTTAAAATGTTTGACAGCATTGGTTAAGAGTTCGTTGACAATAATTCCTAAAGCCAACGCTTGGTCAGGTGAGAGGCTGAAGTCGTCAATGTTATCATGAATGGAGAGCTTTGTTTTCGTATAGCTTTTTTGTATTTCTAAATTAATTTGGTGAATGTACTCTTGGGCATTTATTTGAGCATAGTCATCCATCCCTAAAAGGTACTGATGAATGAGTGCCATGGATTTAATACGGTTGATGAGTTCAAGCAGTGAATCATCGTCATCTTGGGCTTTTTTATTTTCATTTTCAATCCAGAGAAGACTGACGACCATTTGAAAGTTGTTTTTTACTCGGTGATAGACTTCTTTGAGGAGGACTTCTTTTTCTTTGAGTAGTTGGTTTACTTTACTTGTCCGTTCTGTGACTTTTTTCTCTAGGATTTTTTCATTGTTTTTTTGAATTTCAAGTAGTTCATTTTGTAATTTAATTTTATCATTTTGTGTGGCATAGAAACGGTTAATTAAGACAAAGGAGAAAAACATAATTTCGACATAAGAGAAGAGAGAGAAAGAGTAATGGGTTAAAAAAGTATGAGGTATCATCGCCTTAGTCATCATGGGTAAGATACTGAGTGATACCATATAAAAAATAATACCTATAATGTAATACTTGGCTTCTTTATGCCCTTTGTAAACAACATAAATGGCAGAAAACATAGCAATAGGAGCAATAAACATGGTCGAGACCCCAATGGTTTTCATCCAGTTTGAGTAGTCATAGAGCATCAAAGGAAGTGAAGCCAATAAAAATAGAGCGATGAATTTGAATAGTTTGTTGACCCATGGCAAATAAAGCTCAAGTTTCAAGAATTTTCTTGAAAAGAATATAAGAAATATCACAAATAGAGGCATGGAAAGTGTGAGTTCTCTGTACCAAAGTGCCAAACCAAAGTGGTGTATGAGACCTGTATAGATGGTGATGTAGGTTGAGAGAAAAACAATGTACATGGCATAGTAGAAATAGATAACATCATGAAACTTAACAAATAAGAAGAGATTAAAGATGATGATAATAAACATGCTTCCCAATAAAAAGAAGTAGATAAGATAGTTACTTAAGATACTTTCACTGTTAAATACCGTTTGGGTTGCCAAATGAAAACGCCCAAAAGTAGAGCCAGCCGTCTCTTTGTCGGGTGCAAATTGAATGTAGATGGTTTTACTGCTATGGGGTTCAATTTCAAATGGAAAAATAGGCGTAAGGTATTTGTTGCTTTTCTCTTGTTGGTACTTTTTAAGCCCTGAACCTTGTTGTTGCCATAGACCATTTTCTTGACTATAGAAATGAACACGTTGATAAAAAGGTTCAATGAGTTGAAAAATAAATTCTTTGTTTTGGCTTTGGTTGTGAATGGTGAGTTTAAACCATGAGTTTCCTGTAATGAATCCAAAGGTAAACCAGTTGGGGGTGCTTTTTGTAAAGGGGATATTTTGAATGCTTTCTATGCTTTGGGTTTTGTTTTCATCGTAGTAGTAAGCAAGTTCAAAACTCTCTACTCTTTGCATCTCGTTATGGATGGTGATGTTTGCTTGTAAGGCAGTAAAACAGAGTAGGAGTATAAAAAAATTTTTCATTAATTATGGTTTTTCTAATATATAACCGAAGCCAGAGATGGTTTTGATGGATAGGTCAGGAACTTTTTTACGTAGGCGTAAAATGCTATCACGAACAGTTGAAGGAGAAATTCTTTTATTGTTCCAAACATATTCATTGAGGTATTCTGAGCTAACTGTTTGATTGAGATGGGTAAAAAGATGGTAAAAAATAGAAGATTCTTTTTTGCTAAGTTGTACAAGTGCTTCATCTTTTAATAAGGTTTTAGTTTCAGGATAATATTTATATCCTTTATTCAGTTGTGTAAATGCTGTTGTTTTTTTACTCGAAATAACTTGTTTTTTTAAATAGTTTTGTTTAATGGTAAGATTGAGTACGGCTTCGATGTCATGGTAATCAAAAGGTTTAATGAGATAGCCAAAGAGATTGGTATCGGTTGCTTCCTTAATGGTTTGGCTGTCTGAAAATGCTGTGGTATAGATAATGGGGATATTACTGCGTTCATTAATTTTTTTTGCACAGCTAATGCCATCCATATTTCCTTCTAAGTTAATGTCCATAAAGATAATATGTATGGTCTCTTCGTTAATGACTTCTAACGCCTCTTGACCTGTTTCTACGCTGTCTATAATGTTATGTCCGAGTTTAAGAATTGCTTTTTCAATGAATTGGGCATTGATAAATTCATCTTCGACGATTAATATATTATATTTATTCATTAGGACTCTTTTTTGTTGAAGAAGTAATATTACATAAAAACATTGTACAACATTTTAGATAAGCACTCTTTTAATACAAAAAACCAAACAACCAAAGAGGTATTTTGTTGTTAAAGCCGACTTCTATATCATCAGCGATAACAAAAGAGTTTGGAATGTCTTTAATCTGTTTAAAACTTTTATTTTTTCCACCTATTTCAAACAGATAGTTGTCATCGACTAAAAAGTCTCCTTTACTAGGTATGGATAGGGTGTGTAACATTTGTAGTTGATTGGCAAAAAAAACTTCTCTGATGGTTCCTATCTTGGCATCTTTACAATAGGCATGGTTAAGGTTTGGATTGTTCAAGTAGATTTTATCTGGTTTTAAAAAGATATTATCTCCTTTAGTTTTTGAACGTAAAATATTGAAGATTTTTCCACGGTGTAGATAATTCATATAGAGATAAAGCGTGTCTCTGTCTGTTCCAATTTTTCCACTTAACTCTTTGATGTTTAACTTGAAGGGTTCGGAGCTACAAATGAGCGTTACCAGTTTCTTCAGATTGATAATGCTTTCATATTTTATGGTAAAAACAGAAGGAATATCGGTTTCAATGACTGTGTTTATGGTCTCTTTGAGTTTAATAGTGTAAGAACTGGCTTCTTGAAAATAGAAAGGGTAAAATCCATAACTTAAATACTCTTTCCAATACTCCAATGGGTTGAACTCTTTTTTGAGTTGATAGGCAATGTCTAAATGATTATTTAATAGCTCTTCGAGTGAATACGGTTTTAATTGTACACCTAACTTTATTTCTAAAAACTCTCGATAAGAGAGTCCATTCATATGATAGATTAACGCTCTTCGGCTTAAATCAGCTTTGGAATGTTCAAGTTCTATTGCTGAAGAACCTGAGAAGATCACTTTTAAATCTAACATATCATATATCTGTTTTAATTCACGTTCAAAGTCTCGATATTTATGTATTTCATCAATGGCTAAAACCTGACCTCCTAATGCCGAAAACTCTTTGGCAATTTCAAGCAGAGAGCTATCTAGTACTTCCAAACTATCGGCAGAGATATAAAGCTTTTGATGTAAAGGAATATCTAAACTTTTTAAATATTGTAATATATAGGTAGTTTTCCCAACACCTCTAGCCCCAATAATTCCAATAAGTTTTTCATTATGATTAATCACATTCCAAATATAACGATGGTAAGAGACTTTTTGGTTTTCAAGATATTGGATAAAGTTTTGATGGAGTTGTTCAATCATGGAGACATCCTTTAACATTTTGTATTTAATTATAATATATTTTAGGTTATAACCTAAATAATTATAAATTTAATTTGGTTATAACTTATAAAAATGATATTTATAATTGCTTTTTACCCTAAAACCAAAGTATAGAGCAGAAGTTCGGAGTGTATTTCGCCCAAAAAAATTGGGAAAAATGTTGAGAAGTGAATAAAGCTAAAAAACCGTCGCACGTCACGTCGTCCGTCATTAGAAAATTGAGGAGTAACTTCCCATTTCTCAATAGCTTCAACAGGACGGAGACCCTTATCCTCTCTATATCTTTCAATTACAGCTATTTTCTTCTAAAGCTCCCAAATACCAACATGCTTCTATCTCGGCATGTTTCGTAAGTTTACGGTTACTACCAATCTATTGTTTCTTGTTATTTTTTCTACTTGGCATATCTATAAACATAAAAATAGACTTAGCCTAGACAAGAACACACAACCCCATAGGGTCACGGAAGATTTTTATGGTTATGAATGTAAAAAAGACCCCAAGCATTTAGGGGAATCGTGGACAATAAATTGTGTAGGCTCAATGAGATTTAACGAAAAAATCGTTAGAATTCTGCTGAGCCTTGTGCTTGTTGAGTGAAGTCGTCGGTCGTCGAAAACTTTGGGGACTTCACTCCTCCTACTTTTACAACCTCTTTTAAAAATCTTCAAAAAAAGCTTTATGGTGTGTATTCTATACTATATTTTGTTAGAAATAGTTTGTTTGTTATGAATATTGGTTTGTGTAGGGGACGATTGCCATCGTACTGTTCAAAAATAAATATAAATAAATTTTAAAAAACTAATAAAAATATAAAAAATACTAATAAACAAAAATAAAACTAAAACCTAAAAAATAGCCAATAAATTTAATAAAAATGTCTTCAAAAATCACGTTTCTGACAGAAGTCCGACAATTCTTTTTTATAATTGAACTGTAAGTAGGGGATTAAGTACAGGGGAAGGTGCTTTATCTACTTCATATAATTAAAAATCAAAAAGTTAAAGATGCGTTGTTGGTTTTAGATATTGGTAAAAAATATTGAGAGCTAATCGAGTCTAATAGGCTATTTCTTTGTCTGCATATACTCCAAAAG
>CACVAZ010000043.1:2947-7240 GCA_902727995.1 uncultured Sulfurovum sp. | reverse complement strand
ACGATGTGGTCTTAAGTCACAATAATATACCTAAAAAAGTAACAGAGTGTTTTAAATATGAAATAAAAGAAGAACTACTCACCATCTCTACTTTCTATGGAGACTTTCTAAATAATATAACCCTCACAAAAGACCATAAAATTTATATGGGAGATAATAAATGGAAAGAGGCACAAGAAATCACCACTAAAGATTGGTTACTTATGCCTATTCCTCAATATAACATTCATAAAATTGAGGAGTTTGACCTCTTAGACTTTTATAATAAAGATTATTATGAAGAAGATAACTATCTAGTCTATAATTTTTCTCAAAATAAAAAGCATGACTTTAGCATTAAAGACTTATCCAACAAAATTCCAAAAACAAAAGCCACCATTAAAAAATATTATAACTATCTAATTGGTAAAGATGTTAATATTAAAAAAGAGACCATAAAAGATATAGAGAATTTTATTCTTCAAAAATTTGACTCTACCAATGAATGGGTTCGCTATATTGACGAACTCAATCAAAGAAAAATCAAAAGATATTTAAAAAACACCTACTTTTTTAGAAAATTTTTAGGAAGATGGATAGGTGATGGTCATATCAGAAAAAATCTGGAACGTAAATCGGTATCAGTCGTTTTTCATAAAGATGATACACATGGCATATCTGAAACATTGGCTTTTATAGAAGAGAATAACTACGACTACTCTCTTCTTAAAACAAAATCTATTATTGAGATAAATATTCTTGATAAATTTTTACACGCTTTTTTCGCAAAAACCTTTTCTAATTATAGGTTTGAATCAAACTCAAAATACATTCCAAGCTTTGTATTTCAACTACCAAAACAAGAAATATTAGAAGTACTAGATGGATATATAGCTGCTGATGGTTATATCACAGAAGATAGAATCAAAATCACGACGGTTTCTAAAACACTTGCGATGCAAAGTAGAAAACTACTCTTTCAAGTAGGGATACCCTCTACAATTCGAAAAGACAAGAGAGTATACACTTCCATTCAACTCAAAGAGGGAAACTCATGTTATACCATTAATATGCCCTCAAATGGTTCAATCTATGATATTCCAAAAGAACGTCAAAATGTTTATAAAATAGAAAAAGAGTTTATAAAACTAAAAGTACGAAGTATTGTAAAACATAAGAAACAAAAAGAGAATGTCTATGACTTTACAGTAGAAGACGACCACTCTTATACCACCTCCAACTACGTTGTTCATAACTCAGCTGCTGGTTCACTGGTTGCCTACTCCTTAGAAATTACCGATATTGACCCCATTCCATATGGGCTACTCTTTGAGCGTTTCTTGAACCCTGAACGTGTTTCCATGCCAGATATCGATATGGATTTCTGTCAAGCACGTCGTCAAGAGATTTTGGACTACGTAATTGAAAAATATGGTCGTGTGAACGTCGCTCAGATTATTACTTTTGGTAAGCTACAAGCCAAAGGGGTCATTCGTGATGTTGCCCGTGTACTTGACATGCCTTATTCACAAGCTGATGCCATGGCAAAACTGATTCCTGATGAATTGGGAATTAACCTTACGGACTCTTATGCCAAAGAGCCAAAAATTGCCGAACTATGTGCGACCAATCCCTTAGCAAAAAGAACATGGGACTACGCCCTAGCCCTTGAAGGACTGAACCGAAATGCAGGAACTCATGCTGCTGGTGTGGTTATTTCCAATGAGCCTCTTTGGAAGAAAACCCCTCTCTTTAAACCCACAGGGCAAGATACCCTAGCGACCCAATATAATGGTAAATACGTTGAAGATGTCGATTTAATTAAATTTGACTTCTTGGGTCTTAAGACCCTAACGGTTATTGAAGAAGCTCTGAAACTCGTTGAACAGCGTCATGGAAAACGTATTGACTTTATTAAAGAAGATGTGAATGACAAAGGTGTTTATGAATACATCTCAACAGGAGATACATTAGGACTCTTCCAAATTGAGTCGGCTGGTATGCAAGACTTAGCCAAAAAGCTTAAACCAAATGGTTTTGAAGACATCATTGCGATGCTCGCACTCTACCGACCAGGGCCAATGGAGTCTGGGATGCTCGACGACTTTGTTGAACGTAAACATGGACGAGCGAAAATCACCTACATGTTCCCAGAACTTGAACCCATTTTAAAGCCTACTTATGGGGTTATTGTTTATCAAGAGCAAGTTATGCAGATTGTACAAACCATCGGTGGATTCAGCCTTGGTGGGGCTGACTTGGTACGTCGTGCGATGGGTAAAAAGATTAAAGAAGAGATGGACAGACTGAAAGAAGAGTTTGCCATAGGAGCTGGTAAAAAAGGCTTTGACATGAAAATCGCCAGAGAACTTTTCGACCTTATTGTTAAGTTTGCTGGTTATGGTTTTAACAAATCCCACTCAGCTGCTTATGCACTTATTACTTTCTATACTTCCTTCTTAAAAAATTACTATCCCACAGAGTTTATGGCTGCGATTTTAACGTTGGAAAAAAACAATACTGACAAAGTTATTAAATATGTCGATGAACTCAAAAGCCTCAACATTGAACTTCGTCCACCCAACATTAACCGTTCACTTTTGGTGTTTCAAGCTGATGAAATAGAAGGTAAAAAAATTGTCTTCTTTGGTATGGGAGCCATTAAAGGTGCTGGAGATGTGGCGATTAACTCCATTATTGCTACGCGTGATGAAGGAGGAGAGTTTAAAGACATGAACGACTTTGTCTCACGAATTGATGCTTCAAAAGTCAATAAACGTGTTATCGAATCCTTAGCAAAATCTGGAGCTTTTGATGACTTTGGTCATTCACGTTGTGCCTTAATTAGCCAAGTAGAAGCCATTACCGAAGCAGCTGGAAAAGCCATGCTGGCGAAAAAACAAGCTGTTGGTTCCCTCTTTGGGGATGAAGAAGAGATGACCACCGTTAAAGTTGACATTAAAGAAATGCCAGAGTATGAACTTTTAGAAATTCTTGCACTGGAAAAAGAATCACTTGGTTTCTACGTTTCAGGTCACCCACTGGACAAATACCGTGAACAACTTGATGAGATAAAATACACCCTAAGCTCTGAAATAGATGATTTAGCTGATGGTTCACAAGCACTTTTTATTGGTAAAATCGAAGAGATTAATACGCGTATTTCTAAAAAAGGAAATAAGTTTGGTATTGCGAACATTATGGACTTACATGGAAACATTGAGTTAATGTTATTTGAAAACCGTTTGGTGGAACTCGATGAAGACTTTGACTTAAATAAACCCATTGCTTTTAAAGTCAAAATCACCAAAGATGGTGACTTTACGCGTATGAATATTTTAAATATCTCATCCATTAAAGATGCTAAAAAATCTAAGGTAAAAGTTGTTAAAGAGCAAAAGCATACGCCTGAACCTCCCTCTGAACCTGTTGTTTTAGCCATGAGTTTATTACCAGATGCCAAAATGATAGAAGAGCTTTACTGTTTAGCTCAGAAGTACCCAGGAAGACATCCCCTTCAATTAGAAATTAAAACAAAACTTTCTAATGTCATGATAGAGTCTAAAATGAAAGTGAGTCGTTCTATTTTACTTGAAGCGAAAGATTTAGGAGTATATGAAGAAGAGAAATTAGTACTTAATGGATAAGATAATCCATTAACCTCTTTTATTTTGGTGTTCCGAAGTTTTGTCCCCAATAGTTAGTATATAGAGAATCTTCATTATATATCATTACCATCCCCATCTCTTCAAAAAGTGGGTTCATTAAGTTTTCACAATGTTCATCACTTTTTAACCAAGCCTCAACGGCTTTAGTTGCTGTGTCAATTTTTTGACCTCCAGCAAGGTTTTCACCTAGACCACGCCAAGAGTATCCATAACTTTCAACACGTTCAACTTGCGTACTCTTCTTCCCAAGAGCATACCCTGCCCAATCAGATTCTGTTCCTGAACCTTCATGTTCAAATGTTTTACTCGCAATTAAATCTTGTATGTGTTCATAAGAAGCTTTGTACAACTTTTCATTCCAGACAACTGCTGTGGTAGCCCTAAATTTTCCTTTACTCGCACAATCTTGTTCTTTAGCTCTAGCTTGATTGACAGCTGTTAAGTACTCTTCAATCAATGCTTCAGATATGCTCACAATACGTGTATCTATTTTTTCATTGGTTACAATCACACGCATGGAATCAATAGTAAAAGTTCCATCACTATTTTGGACTACAAAGCTAAGTAGAAATGTACCTGTCATTGTAGGAGTATAAGTAAAAGTTTTTGTTGTTGCAAGAGTTATTTCATTTTCTTTCCACTCATA
>CACVAZ010000043.1:0-2847 GCA_902727995.1 uncultured Sulfurovum sp. | reverse complement strand
ACAAACTCAAGCATTGGTGTTTCATGAAAGCTCTTATCATCTTCAATAATCATTGGTCTTCGAGCATTTCTTTCTCTTTGTTCTTTAATCCCTTTATTCATCGCATCATCCATCATTTTCATTTCAGCTACTGGAGCATTAACCTCTGCTTCAATGTCGACAATAGCCCACAAATTTACACTACTTACTGTTAATGCTAATAACGTTAAAACTTTTACTTGTTTTTTCATTGTTTCTCTTTTCATATTTAGTTAATTTAAACAGAGAATTATAAAATAAACCGTGTTAATAATGGATATTATTTTTATATTACTCTTAAAAAATAAGCTCTCTTTATAACTATTTTTAATAATTTTACACCTTTTTGTGTCAGAACGAAACTACTATAAAATATTTTAAATGAATATTCAAACAAAAAGCACTAACATATTATATGCAATGCTACTATTCAAAAAAGAAAAAATTATGCTCATTAACGAATTCATAGATTCATTAAATTTAATATATTATGAATATGACAGTAAAAAAAATATTTTAATAAATGATACAAACTATTCTAATAGATTTAGCGAAATGGAGTTTTTTAAAATCACCTATCATCTATCTAAAAATCATATCCCATTTGATGTATCTAAAAATAAATCCATTAGCTTTTCAAAGCAACACTTTAATCTAAAGGAATACCTCTCCATTCTTATCCAAAATGTTAAAAATAAAAATAAAAATATATTTTTGTTAAATGACAAAAAAGTAAAATGGGCAAAAAATATACCTTTATTTAAAATTGTACCCATAGAGAAAAAAATAAATTTAACACAATACGATGCCATCATACTTACCTCAAAAAATGCCATTGAAACAATTGACGCGATGAATAAAGATTGGAAAAAAATTCCCAGTTATGTCATTTCTCAACAAACAGCAAAATTGGTTAAAGAGTTCAATGGCACTTTAGCCTTTGTCAGTAAAACGAAACATGGTGATACCTTTGCACATGAAATAACCAATGCCCTAAAAGGTAAAAAAGTACTCTATTTACGAGGAAAAGAGGTTGTTTCAAATTTAATGTCTATTTTAGAAAGAAACAATATTGACTGTGAAGATGAAATCATTTATGAAAACCGTTTTAATGAATTGGTTGAAAAAATAAAAATTCCTAAAAAATCTAAAATTATTTTTACTTCACCCTCGACAATAAAATATTTTTTTAAAGTTTTTTCATGGGATGATTCTTATACAGCTATCTCTATTGGTAAAACCACGGCACAATATTTTCCTAAAAATATAAAACCCCTTATCGCTGATAATACCTCTTTTCAATCATGCGTCGATAAAGCTTTAGAAATAAAATAAAAGGACATTTTTCTCTTCAATTTCAGAAAAAATAGTTCTTTTTATAAATTCTCCTATTTCTCTTTGTATCAGAAAGAAACAAATAATCGATATAAATTTCTCAATAAAGCTAATTAATTTTTCTATTTAGCAAAAATCGCTAAACTCACCCTACAAAAACTACACACTAAGGAAGACATATGTCATTACCTAAAATTATTTGGTCAAAAATTGATGAAGCACCAGCACTAGCAACTTATTCGTTGTTACCAATTGTAAATGCGTTTACTCAAGCAGCAGGTGTTTCTGTTGTTGAGAGTGATATTTCTCTAGCAGGAAGAGTTCTTGCAGCGATGGGTCTTGCAGAAGATGAATTAAGTAAACTTGGAGACGTTGTTTTAGAAGCAGATGGAAACATTATTAAACTTCCAAATATTTCAGCTTCAGTTGGACAGTTAAAAGATTGTATTGCAGAGCTGCAAGGTCAAGGTTACGATATTCCTGATTATCCTGAAAATCCAGCCAATGCTGATGAAGAAGCAATTCAAGCAAAATATGGTGTTTGTCTCGGTTCTGCTGTTAACCCAGTACTTAGAGAAGGTAACTCAGACAGAAGAGCAGCAAAAGCTGTTAAAAGATTTGCACAGAATAACCCACATAGACTTAGAGATTTCGCTGAAAACTCAGGTGCCTATGTAGCACACATGGGTGGAAAAGGTGACTTCTTTGCACATGAAAAATCTGTAACTCTAGATAAAGATCAATCAATAACAATTGCTCTTAATGGCAATACATTAACAACTATTGATGCACTTGATGGTGAAGTACTTGATGGTACATTTATGTCAATTTCTGCTCTTAGAGCATTCTATAAGCAAACAATTGCTGATGCTAAAGAAAAAGGTCTTATCTGGTCTTTACACCTAAAAGCTACCATGATGAAAATCTCTGATCCAATTATGTTTGGTCATGGTTTCGAAATTTTCTTTGAAGATGTATTTGCTAAATATGCAGACACATTTTCTGAACTTGGTGTTAATCCTAACATGGGTATGTCTGACCTTGAAAAGAAAATTGCTGGTCATGCTGATGAAGCTGCAATCAAAGCTGATTTCCTTGCTGCACTTGAATCAGATGCCCCAAAACTTGCAATGGTTGATTCAGATAAAGGAACAACAAACTTCAATGCTTCTAACGACGTAATTATTGATGCTTCTATGCCTGTGGTTGTACGTGAAGGTGGTAAGCAATGGGATAGAACAGGAGCTGCTGGTGAAACTGTTGCTGTTGTTCCTGATTCAACTTACGCTATGTTCCACGAAGAGATGGTAGCTGACTGTGTTAAAAATGGTCAATACGATGTATCTACTATGGGTACAATGCAAAATATTGGTCTTATGGCACAAAAAGCAGAAGAGTATGGTTCTCACCCAACTACATTTGAACTGGCAGAAGCTGGTACAGTAACGGTAACTGGTACTGATGGTGTTCTTATGAGCTTTGAATGTGAAGCTG
>CACVAZ010000042.1 GCA_902727995.1 uncultured Sulfurovum sp. | reverse complement strand
ATGAAATACATAGCCTTAACCATAGGACCAATCGTTGACACTTTATCTTTAGGAAGAAAAACATCCGAAGTATGGATGGCGAGTTATCTTTTTTCATCATTTATGAAAAATAGTATACGTAAAATAAGAGAGCGTAGTGATGCTCAGTTTATTATTCCGTTTGTAGATGATGAGGTACTTAAAGAGCAAGACAATGGGGTAGGAATGTTTCATGACCGTTTCATACTGCAAAGCGATACCTTAAGCCTTGAAAGCATAGAAGAAATTTTACAAGAAGAAAAAGATGCCTTTTCTTCTATGGTTGCAAAAAGCATTAAAAAAGATGAAGCAAAAGTAAAAGCATTTTTTACCCAATATCTTCAGACCTACCTGTTTGAAACAAGAGAAGCGTTTGAGAATCCTATTTTAGATATTTCTAAAATAATGGATAGCATTGAATTGCATACACCAATTTTAGAAGCTAAAGAGGACTATATGAGACTCTTTCTAAATCGGGATATTATTTTAGATTCTTCTTTAGCTAAGGTTTCTTTTGGTAAAAAGCCATCATTTGAAGCCATTGATGCTATTGCAGCACAAGAGTTAGATAAAGATATAGAAGCTAAAAATGCTCATAAATACATAGCCATTATTTATGCCGATGGGGATAATCTAGGGGAATATATTAAAAGTCAAAGTGATGTCACGGAGGTTTCTAAACGTTTGTTTGATTTTGATAAAAAAGCAGCCCAAACCATAGAAAATAATGGGGCATTACCTATATTTATTGGTGGAGATGACCTCATTATTTTTGCACCACTTCTAAATAATGGAAAAACAGTTTTTGATTTACTCAATCAATTAAGCAAAGATTATAAAGAAGCATTGGGTACAGATAAAAGTACCTTAAGTTTTGGGGTAAGTTTGACGTATTATAAATATCCTCTTTATGAAGCATTGGAAAGAGCAAGAAACACACTTTTTGGTGTAGCTAAAGAGCATAAAGGAAAAAATGCCATAGCCATCTCGACACAAAAACATAGTGGACAATCATTTGATTTTTGTATTGGTAAAGATGAAGAAGCTTATGACATATTTCTAACATTGATAGAACGTGTTCTAACTGAGACAGTAGAACTTCCTCATGCTATTCACCACAAACTGCAATCACATCAAAAAGTTTTTGACAATATTCCACTCGAAAGACTTCAAAATACTTTTGAAAATATATTTAATGAAGACATACATAAGGAAAAATTTGAAGAAGGTTTGAAGAGTATCGAAAACCTCATGCAGAGTTTAGGTTTAGAAGAAAAAGCACAAAAAAAACTTTTTTCCATGCTCTCAACCATCAAAGTACTAAGAGGTGACAGATGAAATATAGCTACTTAATAACACTTAAACCATTAGAACCATTTTTCTTTGGTGGAGAATTTACTTTTGGAGCTGATGAGAGTAGACAAGAGACATCTCGATACAGTGCAACTTCTACAGAATTTCCCCAGCAGACAGCCCTTTTAGGAATGTTACGTAAAACCTTGCTTATTCAAAATGGACATTTAACCATGCATAAAAAAGGTGAATGGGTTGACAGTACAGGAAGAGGTACACAGAGTAAAAACTATGATAATGCTAAAGCCTTGGTTGGAACGGACGCTTTCTCCTATGAAAAAGCCATTGACTTAGGCATTATTGATTCTTTAAGTCCTCTTTTTATTAAGGATAAGAGCAATAACTTTTTTATTGCGAATGCAAAAGATAGGGATTTTGAGATTAAAGAGATTGAGGGAAAAGTCTCTATAGGAAATGGTCAACACAAAGCATTTGTTTTTGAAGGTTATGATGCTAAAGAAAGTAATCATAAGGGTTATATATCTACTTCTAAGGACTTAAAAGATTTTTCTGACTTTTTTAAAGAGGTTGAAACTGTAGGGATTAAGAAATCACAAAGTGGAGAGAGTGAAGAAGATGCTTTTTTTAGAAAAAAGAGTCATGTTCCAAAAGATGGTGAAAGCTTTGCTTTTATAGCCACATTTTCGCAAGAGATAGAGTGGGAAAAACAATCTTTAGTCTCTTTGGGTGCAGATCAATCCTCTTTTATATTAAAGATTGAAGCGTATGATCATGAGTTTAAAACTGTGTTTAACGGTGTTCATGAAGCTAAAAAATCTTCAAGAATAGTGTTAGCCTCGCAGACACTACTTTCACAAGAGGCGTATGCATTATGTTTCTTTGTTTTAGGAGAACGAAAGCCATATCGACAGCTTGTCAATGCAAAAAAAGGTACAAAGTCTAAACGATACTATCTTTTAGAAAAAGGTTCAGTACTCTATACCGAAGAGTTAGAGAAATTAGAAAAAATGTTAAATCAAAAGCATTTACGAGCTATTGGAATAAATCACTACTTCACAATTAAAGGAAAAAAATAATGTACAAAAATAGACTTTATCTTATTGAAAATCAAACATCACTTCATGTAGGAAGTGGTGATGCAAACTTTGGAATTGTTGATAAAGAAATACAACGAGATGCGATTACTGATTATCCTACCATTCATAGTTCATCTTTAAAAGGTGCATTAAAAGAGTATTGTACTTATCGACATAACGAAGAAGATAGTAAAAACTTTCTTGCTTACATTTTTGGAGATGAAGAGAATTCTGGAAAAGTACGTTTTATAGATGCTCATTTACTCTCTGTTCCGATGAGGTCTGATACGCATCCTTATTATCATTGTCTATCGCCTAAAAGCATAGCTCAATTGATTGACTTTTCAGACACGTTTGGTATTGAACTATCCAATAAAGAAGCACTTTTAAAGTTAACACTATACACAGGAAAAGATATTTTAGTAAAAGAGGGTACACCGATTATTGAAGATAAGGAAGCGACTGTAGATACTAATTATGATTTATCTATTTTAGAAGAGTTGGTTGGTTCTCCCATTGCACTTGTCCCTAATAAAGAGTATGAAAGGTGCTTAAAAGATTTACCTGTGATTGCTAGAAATCAACTTGAAAATGGTGAATCTAAAAACCTTTTTTATGAAGAGGTATTACCTAGAAAGAGTAAGTTCTTTACCGTTATTTCTGAACCAACCTATTTACATACAGAAGATACAAAGAAACTTGAAAATGCTTTTGAGAGATTTGGAAACTATTTAACTGATGAAAACACCATCCATATTGGTGCTAATGCTTCTATTGGTTATGGGGTTTGTACCTTTAAGGAGTTGTAGCATGTCAAAACAAAAAATTGAAAACTACATACCAAAAGCGATGAAAGTCATTAGTTATTTAGAAATTGAAAAAGAAGGAAAGGTAGCTAAACAGTTTAATGGATACATTGCTTCTTTTGGTGCAAGTATTCGACAGGCTGGACTTTTGCCAACCATACTTTTTTATGGTAATGCTAATTCTAATGCTGAAAAAGAGCGAGAAAAGGTAGTAAAAGCCATTGAAGAGATAATTGGTTACTCCATACAAGACAACGTTAGTAAAGAGAGTACAAGATTGGATGTGGAAAGTGCAGCCATTGCATTAAAACTTTCGATTCGTACTTTTGAATTGGTTAAGGATTAGCGATGTCAAAAGCAAATATAGGATGGCTTTTTTATAAAAAAATGTATGCTGAAGGGGAAAATAAATTTCACATTGAAACAGTAGCTAATGAGATACTGAGTATAAATACTAATGATGAGTCACTTAAAGCTAATTATGGTTTTAGACTTGAAACTACTTATCCTGGTTTATTGATAGGAAGTGGCTATATGCATGGTATAAGTGTTGAGAAAGATTTTAAAATAGGTTTTTATTTTGATCATACAACAGGTTTACCACTTATTCAAGGCACTTCAGTCAAGGGAGTTCTACGCTCTTGTTTTCCTATGAATGGAGAATCTGACCCTTATAAAAAAGAGAAAGATATATTCATCAAAGAGTGTATAGGTAGAAACGATTTAAATGTAGAAGCTTTAATAACAGAAATTTTTGAAGGTATAGACCATCAAACAGGAAAACCCAAAAGTATTTATGAGAGAGATATTTTTTATGAAGCGAGGGTAGTTCAGACTAATGGAAGTTTACTTCATGATGACTATCTTGCTCCTCATGGAGATAATCTTTTAAAGAACCCTCTTCCTTTACGATTTTTAAAAGTTGCTCCAAATGTTCATTTTGAGTTTAATTTTGATTTAAAAGATGGTTTTATTTCTGCTGATGAAAAAGAGAAGCTTTTTTTAGATTTACTATTGATGTTTGGCATAGGTGCAAAAACCAACGTAGGCTATGGACAGTTTAGAAGCTGGACACAAGAGGAATATAATACATTTGTACAAAAACAAGAAAGACGTAAAAAAGCAGAAGAGAAAAAAGGGCTTAGTGGTTTTAAGCTCTTAATTAAAGAATTAGAAGATTGTAAGAAAAAAGACAACAATATGGTAAAAAAAATCAAAAACTATGATGAAGTAATTGAAGATGTTGAAGAAGTAAAAGAAATTGTTAACAGTAAAAATGGTGATAGTAAGTTTCATAATAGAATTATGAAATACTTAGATACATTAAATTAACATGCTAAAAATCCCCTACACCTCCATCTTCTCAAAGTCTTCCCTTTATGAGGCTCTTAAGCTCATTAAGTCTAAAGGGAGTGGTTTAGACAAAGAGTCTTTGCTCATGTTCAAGAAAAATGCTAAAAAAGAGATTAATGAACTTTATAGAGAGTTGTTGGCTGGTACTTATGCTCCTCAACCTATCGAAAAAATCGCCATTGCCAAAAACAAAAAAGAGAAACGTCCCATTGCACTCTCTTCGGTGCGTGACAAAGTGGTGCAACGTGCTTTGGTGAATACCATAGAACCACATTTTGACAAAGGCATGAGTAACATGAGTTATGGTTATAGACGTAATCGTAGTACGCTAAAAGCCATTAATCGTTGTCGTGACTTTATTAATCGTGGGAAGTTTTGGGTTTATAAAACAGACGTTCGTAACTTTTTTGAGACCATTAACCATGACACTTTATTAAATTTACTTGACCAACACATAGAAGACAAACAGATAGTACGGTTAATTTCGCTTTATTTGAAAAATGGTGGTTTTAAACATCAAACTTATGTTGAGCATGGTGAAGGGGTGCATCAAGGGGATATTTTGTCACCTCTGTTAAGCAACATTTATTTGAACGAAATGGACAAATATTTAGAACGTAAAGAGATAGAGTTTGTACGTTATGCCGATGACTTTGTGCTGTTTTTTAAGAAAAAAGAGCAAATCCAAACCCCTGTGAAAGAGCTTGAAAGTTTTTTAAAAACCCTCTCATTACATTTAGGAGAAAAGAAAAGTTACCAAGCCAATGTCTTTAAACATGGCTTTACTTTTTTGGGAGCTTTCTTTAAAGACAAAGAAGTGAAGATAGACAATGCTAGGCTTCAGAAAAAAGTTTCTGCCCTTTTTGAAATAGCCAGAGAGACCGATAAAAGTGCTAAGTTTGTTAAAAAGGTGAATGCTTTTTTAGAAGGTCTTTCTTTTTATTATTTGAAGATTATTGATCCACAATCAACGCAATATACGGTACTGTACAACGGACTTATAGATGCCAGTTCTCAGTTTGTGTTTTTACAACGTAAAGCAGGAAAAATCAAAACAAAAAAAGAATTTAAAGAGGCATTTGAAGGGCTTTATTTTCTTAAAGAGGTTTCGGTTACTGAGCATAAAGAGACCGTAGAGCGTATTGTCTCTAAAGGCTTTGAGAAATATTTAGCCACCAAAACCTATGTAAAAGATGAGGGTAAACTAAAAAGCAACAAACAAAAATATGCCAAATCTTTTGCAGCTTCTTCGGTATTGTATGTGAGTCAGTTTGGGGCGTATTTGGGGATGAGTAAAAACAGCATTACGGTGAAAGTCAAAGGCAAAGTTCTAGCTAAGATTCCTAAAAAACAGTGTGAGCAAATCATCATTGCAGGTAAGGCAATTTCTCTTAGTTCTAACATGGTTTACCTTTGTGCTTATGAGGGAATAGCCATAGACTTTGTGGATGGTCGAGATCGTCCTTTTGCGTCGATTTTTTCTGCTAAAAACGCCTATCCTAAAATGGCATTGATGCAGTTGGAACTTATTGAAAAAAATTTGTCATTGCCGTTAGCCAAAGCATTTATAAGGGGTAAAAGTAAAAATCAGCTCAACTATTTAAAGTATCTTGACCGTTATCATAACGATGTAGAAAAGAAAATAGCCCTCATAGAACAAAAAATAAAAGGAAACATTAAAAAAGCCAAAACCAATGCTGAACTGATGGGTTATGAAGGTGACATTTCTGCTGTTTATTGGCAGTCGTTGGTGCAGATTTTGGAGAGTAAAAGTAACTTTGAGGGTAGGGTTACTAGAGGTGCTGAGGACTTAGTGAATGCTTCGTTAAATTATGGTTATGCCATACTCTATGCACGTATTCAACATGCTTTACTCAAAGCTGGTCTTGCCTTGCATATCTCTTTTTTACATTCACTTCAAGATGGTAAGCCAACCTTAGTTTACGACCTCATAGAAGAGTTTAGAGCCTTTGTGGTTGACCGTGCCATTGTCTCTATGATTAACAAAAATGAGCCTTTAAAGCTTGATGCTAAAGGGGTTTTGACCAAAGCGTCTTGTCATCTCATTGTGCAAAATGTCAAAGAGCGTTTGGGGGTTTATACGCAACATAAAAAAGCGTCTAAAAAAGTAGAAACCATTTTGCAAGACCAAGCGTATTTGTTAGCACGTCATGTGCGAGGTGAAGCAACCTACAAACCCTTTATAGGAAAGTACTAATGCAACGTTATGTGGTGGCTTATGACATAAGCAACGATAAAAATCGACGAAAAGTAGGGGAGGCACTTGAAGCTTATGGTAAACGGGTCAATTATTCTGTTTTTGAGATTCAGTTAAAAAGCAAATCTCAAAAAACGGCATTAGAGCATGAACTTTTAGGCTTGTTAAGTCCTAAAGAGGATTCATTACGTTTTTATGCCATTTGTCAGAACTGTGTTGAAAAGTCATGGAGTTTGGGGGATGAACCAGCTCCTTTTGAGCAAAGTGGTATCTACTTTTTCTAAGTACTTTAAGATTCACCTAAGATTATCTAACGCCTCAAAACGATTTGCGAACTTTTTAAAAACACGAAAGTGCTATTTTTCGGACTTATAACTTTTATTAATGACCTAAAAAAGTTCGCAAACCTCAATTTTTTAATGGGCTTAGCCTAGGTTTGCGAACTTTTAGTTTTTCTTAAGTTTCAAATGCCTATTTTTCGGTACTTCCGAAACTGAAAGTTCACTTAAAATTAGGAAACCTTACCTTTCATTTTTTTCATGCCTTAGGTTTGCGAACTTTTTTCAAAAATAGAATGCTTATTTCATGGGCTTTACAGCCACTTTAAGCTACAATTTACCTCAAATCGACACGTTCAGTCGTGGAGGTTTGCGAACTTTTTT
>CACVAZ010000041.1 GCA_902727995.1 uncultured Sulfurovum sp. | reverse complement strand
TCTGCTGCGAAATCTTCTTCTTCTACTTCAATACCTTCACCAACTTCAAGTCTAATTAGTTTAGTAATTTGAGCTTTACCACCAGAAACTTTTGTAATGTGTTCAGCAACAGTTATTGAATCATCCATAACATATTTCTGATCAAGAAGCGCAAGTTCTTGGTCTAGTAAAGTGTTGTCAGAGATGTATCTTTCAAGTTTACCAGGAACAATTCTATCCCAGATTTTTTCTGGTTTACCCTCTGCAGCCAATTCAGCTTCAATCGCTGATTTTGCAGTTGCTAAAACTTCTTCTGTAAGTTGAGACATAGAAACGTACTCAGGTACATTTTTAAGAGGTTTACCTAGTCTTACTAGCTCTTCATTGTCTTTTTTAACTTTTTCAATTCTCCCAGCTGTTTCGTCAGCTACGAACTGAGCATCAAAGTCTTTGTACGAAAGTGTACTTGGACTCATCGCAGCAGCGTGCATAGCAACATTTTTAAGTTCAGCAGATACTTTTTTAGCAGTTTGTGCATCTTCACACTCAGCTGATAATAAAACAGCTACTTGTGAATTTGCATGAACATAACCATTAACAGCTACTGTGTCATTTTCTGCAACTACCATTCCAGCTCTTCTTACTACTAGGTTTTCACCAATAGAAGCAATTTTAAGTGAAAGGTATTCGCTAAATTCTTGACCATTGATTTCAGAAGCGTTAATAGCATCTGCATCAGCAAGATTGTTGTTAAAGGCATGTTCTGTAATTTCAGCAACCACAGCTTTAAAAACATCATTTTGAGCAACGAAGTCAGTTTGAGAATTAATCTCAACAATAACAGCTTTGTCTCCAGCAACTTGTACAGAAACAACACCTTCAGCAGCCACTTTAGAAGCTTTTTTAGCAGCAGCACCAAGACCTTTTTCTCTTAACCATGCGATAGCAGCGTCAAAGTCTCCATCTGTTTCTTTTAATGCATTTTTACAATCCATCATACCAGCAGAAGTAGTTTCTCTTAGTCTTTTAATATCTTTTGGTCCAAAGTTTGCCATGGATTACGCTCCTACCAATTCTTTAGCTTCAGCAATGGCTTCAGCTTTTACTTTAGCATCAGTTGCTTCTTCTTCTGTCATTGCAGCAATTTGTGCAAAGGTAGTGATGCCTGCAGCGTAAAGGTTATCTTGACCTACTTTACCAATACCAGTAAGTTTTGTGAGATCATCTTTATTTGTTTGGGCATCAGCTACGGCTTCAGCAACAATTTCTTCTACTTCAGCATCCGAAGGAATAGCCGTTTCAGCAACTATTGCTGGATCTTCAGTTTGTGCCATCATTGCTTCACCAAGTTCAGCATCAGCAGCTGGAGCATTGTCAGTGGCTACACCTTCTTTTTCAGCAAGTTCAGCTTGACCTTCAATAATTGCTTCAGCCATTTCTTTACAGAAAAGGTTGATTGATCTAATGGCATCATCATTCCCTGGAATTGGGTAGTCAACTACATCTGGATCACAGTTTGTGTCCAATGGTGCAATAACTTTCATTCCCATTCTTCTGGCTTCTTTAACAGCAATGTGTTCTTTAACAGCATCAATAACAAACATCATGTCTGGAAGTTTTTTCATGTGTCTGAAACCTTCAAGGTACGCAGAAAGTTTCGCTTTTTGTCTAAGAAGCATTAATGCTTCTTTTTTAGTTAAAAGCTCAATTTGACCATTTTCTTCCATTTGCTCAATGATTTCTAGTTTTCTAATAGACTTTTTCATTGTTGGGTAGTTTGTTAACATTCCACCCAACCATCTTGTTGAAACGTATGGCATACCACATCTTTCAGCATGTTCCTTAACAGCAGCACGCGCTTGTTTTTTTGTTCCAACAAAAATAATTGTTTGACCCTCAGAAGCTGCTTCTTTAACAACATTATAGGTGTATTTGAAGTATCTAAGTGTTTTTTGTAAGTCAATAATATAGATGTTTTTTCTTTCACCGAAAATGAATTTTTTCATTTTTGGATTCCATCTTCTAGTTTGGTGTCCAAAGTGTACACCACATTCTAATAAATCTTTCATTGCTACCATATTTTGCTCCTTGCAAAAGTCCAAAAATAGATAATAAATTATGTATTTTAAGACAAAAATAATATTTTTAGAGACCGTAGTCTTTTAGGTTTATGCCACTGTAGTCCTTAACACAAAAGTGCAACCGTTCAAGGAATAACTACATGAGAATTTTGCTTCTCTTTTATAGATAATTATAAAAAGCTCGGGATTATACCTAAATTTAGGTTAGAGAGGGGGTAGAATTTTTGGTTTTTGTAGGGTGTTTTCCCCGAAAACACCGTGATGGGATATGTTTTGTAATTTTATTTAACTAGCATTTTTAATTTGACTACAAATTTTTTAACAGTTCAGCAATCTGTAACGCACCATCTTTCTCAATCATGCCTTGAAGTTTAGTACTTTTTTCTTGCATATTTTTATCCAAAAGTTCAATAACTTTTTGTACATCAAGTTCATTTTCACGCATGATCCAAGCAACATCTTGGTCAACTAAGAACTTGGCATTGTAAAATTGATGGTCACCTGCTGCGTAAGGGTAGGGAATGTAGAGTGTGGGACAAGCGATGGCTGAAAGTTCCCAAAGAGTAGAAGCGCCTGAACGGGCAATGGCAAAATCTGCTTCTTGCATGTAGCTTGAAAGCTCTTTTGTAAATCCAAAAACTTTTGCTTCTATGCCAAGTACTTCATAAGACTTTTTAACCTCATCAATATTTCTTTCCCCTGCTTGGTGGATAATCTTAATATTTTTTTCTTTTAGTGTGGGTGCAAGTTTTAACGCGAGTTCATTGATGGCTTGCGCTCCTTGTGAACCACCTAGAAATATAATGCTTTTTACTTCTTCTCTTATGCGTGACTTTTCAAAATATTCATTTTTAATTGGGTAAGCAGAAATGGGGCTTTGTTCTTCGTAAGAACTTATGAATGTTTTTGCGCGTGAACGTAAAAGTTTGTTGAGTGAACCTATGGCTGCATTTTGTTCATGAATGACCAAGGGAATACCAAGGCTAAGTGCTGCAAAAGAAGTAGGAGCAGCTGAAAAACCACCCACACAAAAGACAACTTTAGCTTGTAAAGATTTTAAAATTTTTCGGGCTTTTATCGTTGCTTTAATTAACATCAAAAGAGATTTTATCTTACCTAAAAAACCTTGGTTTACTACTCCTTGGGTTTCTAAAAAATAACGCTTTTCAAATTGTTCATCTTCTTTGAACCATGCTTGATCTTGACCTTTGGTTGAACCAATATAAATAAGTTGTTTATTGATTAAATGTTCCTTTACAGCTTTGATGATGGTTAAATGACCACCTGTTCCTCCCCCTGTCATGACAATGCTCATACTTCATTCCTTGTAATTTTCTTAGAAATCATTAATACAATACCAATACTAAGTGCTGAGGCAATAACTTGTGAACCACCATAACTTAAAAAGGGTACAGCAATTCCTTTAATGGGGGTAATGCCTGAAATACCAAAAGAGTTAATAATAAACGAAAAAGTGATAAGTAAGGCAGCCCCAACACAGAAGAGGTAGTAGATTGGATTTTCAACTTTTCCAGCAATTTTAAAGATACGAAAAATAATGAAAAACATAAGTAGGGTAATAAAAATAATACTTAAAAATCCTAATTCTTCTGCAATACCAGCTAAAATAAAGTCCGTATTAACTTCTGAAAGGTGACCTAATTTATATTGACCATTTCCAAGACCTTGTCCAAAAAAACCTCCATTTTTAATGGCATCTATGGAATTTGATATTTGGTAGGTTTCAAGTCGGTTTCCTTCATCGTTAAAAGAGATGAACCACTCTTGAATTCGTTTGATTCTATGTGGATGGGTAATAATTAGGATGGCTAGTGCAACCAAACTTAATCCTGCAAGTATGGAAAAAAACCTAAAACTACTTCCTACTAATAAAAAAAGAATGATAAGTGTTAAAGAGAGTACCATAGTCTGCCCTAAATCTTTTTGAAAGACAGCAATAAGAACTGTACTAACAATGAGAACAAAAATATAAGGAATAAAAAGTTTTATTTCTGATTTTAAACGCATCTTTCCTCGAGGAAGTCTTGTTCTAACAAGTGACCATGAAATGAACATAATAAAGCCAATTTTATAAAATTCTACAGGAGTAATGGAAACTGGTCCTAAGTTAATCCATCGTTTTGCACCACCAATAGTTTTAACTAACGATTCGGGGAGAAGGGGCATAAGCAGTAAAATGATAAGAAAACTTACAAAAAGCATCATTCCTATACGTTTAAACCATTTATCTGGATCGAGTTTGGAAAGGATAATCATCAAGGTCATCCCAATGATAACAGCTATAAATTGTCTAATGAAAAAGTGCATGTTATTGTAGCCATAGTTTACAACGGCATAACTTGACAGGGAATATGACATAATTAATCCCAAAATCAAGAGGATCATTGTCGCAGCAAAAAGGGGTTTATCAATCATAATTATATTCTTTATTGTTTTGTGGGCATATTTTATCAGAATTTTAGTAAAATTTGTTTTGTTTTTTAAATAAGCGAAAGCCTAAAACACTTAGGTACTCAATAAAGGTTAATATGCAAGAGAATAAAATGATACGTTATCGTTCAGCCATATTATTATCACTTTTTATAGGAATATTTATCTTATTTTTTATATTTTTAGTGAATTTAGCTCAAAAAATAGGAAATACAGATGAGCTAAAAACTAAAATAGTAAAACTTGAAAATAAAGCTGTTCGTGGAGAAATACTATCAGCAGACAACTTTGTCTTAGCATACAGTAATAAATTATTTAGAGCAGAGGTACATACACGAAGTATTGATCCTAAGAAAAAAACTCTTTTTATTAAACTTTTTTCCATCTACTCTGGCTTAAGTGAAGATGAAATTGCTTCTAAGTTTTTGGACAAATCAGGAAAAGCTAAATCAGGATATATTTATTTAGACGATAATTTAGACTATCGTTTGGCAAGTGATTTAAAGTCCCTTTCCTACAAGATGATGAGGCTAAAAATTTTTCGTCCTTTAAATCCAAGTAACCCTCATATTATACATGGATTAGACATTGTGCCCTTTAGTGAAAAAAGGTATTTTCCTCATAAGGATATTTTAACACCAGTGATTGGGTATACGAGGAAAACTGAAGAAAAATATGCAAAAGAAGAGGGGGTTAAAGGATTAGAAAAATCTTATGGTTCTTATTTGATGTCTGAGAGGGATGGTCTTATTCAGGGTAAAAGTGATTCGGTTCGTACTCCTTTACGAACAGGGGAGAGTAGAGAAGTAAAACGCGTAGATGGATTAAATTTACATTTAAATATGGAGCTTTCTTTTCAGAAAGAAGTGGAAAAAGTTTTAGACGAGATGAAAAGCCAAACAGCTGCACAAGAAGTTATGGCAGCTGTTATGAATTCACAAACAGGTCAGTTACTCGCTTTAGCTACTTCAGAGCGTTTTGATCCTGCTCATATTTACCAAAAAGATGTCAACTCCCTTAACCCAAATTTCTCAGAGTATCTTTATGAACCAGGTTCAGTAATGAAGCCTTTGACCATGGCAATAGCATTGGATGAAAATAAAGTTGACTTACGTAAGTCAATCCGTTTGGGAGGAAAGTTAGTGGTTTCAAAAACATATACTATTTCTGATGATGATTATTTTGAAGCTTTAACCCCAAAAGGTATTTTAATGTACTCCTCAAACATTGGGATTTCTAAGATTGCATGGAGGTTATCTGGACAAGAATTGTATGGAGGCTGGAAAAAATTTGGTTTGGCTTTGGCTTCTGGGATTGATCTTTCAAAAGAACTAATAGGAAGAATAAAAGCACCTTATTTGTTAAAACATAAAGTCCATGCTGCAAATACGGCTTATGGATATGGTTTGTTGGTAAACTTTATGCAACTTATTAAAGCTTATTCTGCTTTTAATAATAATGGTATTGCTGTAACCCCTAAGATTGTCAATCAGATGAGTGACCAAGAGGGTAAAATGTATGAGGTGCCTCGTGCTGTACCAGCATTACAAGCTTGTTCTGCAAAGACAGCTCATATCATTAATAATATGTTGCAAGAAACAGTCAATCGTGGAACAGGTACAGCTGCTCAATATGATGGGCTTGATGTTGGAGGAAAAACAGGAACAGCCCATATTTCTGAACATGGGAAATATGTTGAAAAGTATCATAGTAGTTTCTTTGGTTTTGTCAATGATAAGTTAGGGCATAAATATACGATTGGTGTTTTTGTAATTAAACCAAAAAAAGTTTATTTTGCATCACAAACAGCTGCTCCAACTTTTCAAAAAATTGTTGCTAAAATGGTAGAGCATAAGTATTTAACGGTTGATAAAGCATTGGCAAAAAGGCATTTAGCCTTAAGAGAAGAAATTCGTGCAAAAAAACATGCAGCTTATGTTCGTAAAATTCAAGCTTACAATAAGAAACATGGTATAAAATAGACAAATTAAACAAAGGAGTAGTATGAAACATATTACGAAAAAATCACTTTTAGTTAGCTTAGGACTTATCATAGGAATTTTCACTGCATGTGTGGGGGTTGACCCTCAAGGTAGAGGATATTCTGTTGCTGTACCAATGAGTATGATAAACTCTACCATTGGGGAACAGTTTCCACTTAAAGAGAGTAGAAGTTTTGGAACGGTTGAAATGTTAAATCCAAATATTTTAGCACAAGATGGTTCAGACAAACTTTCTGTTGGAACAGGGTTTAATATTACAAGTATGTTAATGCCCAATGGAATTGGAGGAACGTTGAGTCTTTCATCAGGAGTACGTTTTGACCCTGCAACTAAGAACTTATATTTAGCAAATCCAATGGTTCAAGAGTTAAAATTTCAAGACTTTTCTTTAGCGAAGTATTTGACAGAAGGCATGAGAAATTCATTGGGCTTATTGATAGCTGAAACCATTGCTAAAAAACCAATTTATAATATTTCTAAAGCTGGTATGGGTTCAGCTTTTGTAAAAGGGATTGATGTGCGTGAGGGTCAAATATTTTTAACCTTTGGTTTATAAAAAATGACAAACAATAAGCCTAAGTACACACTTTTTAAAAATGCTTCTTATGCCTTAGATGGATTGGTTCATGCCATCAAAAATGAGACCTCTTTTAAATTAGAACTGCTCATTGCTTTGGCAGTTCTTCCAGCCATTTATTTTATGCCGTTTGAATTGGTTCATAAGTTGCTATTATTAATTACTTATTTTATGATTATGATTGCAGAGTTATTAAACTCTGCTGTTGAAAATGTTGTGGACTTGGTCACAAAAGATATTCATCCTTTGGCAAAAGCTGCTAAAGACATAGGGGCTACAGCTGTTTTGTTTACCGTTATTTTACACTTGCTGTGTTGGATTATCATTGGGCTTCATACTTTTTATTAAGGCTACTAGATGCTAAAATATATACTCTTCATTGTACTTTTTTTCTTTTCTTCTCTTTGGAGTGTAGAGGAGAATAA
>CACVAZ010000040.1 GCA_902727995.1 uncultured Sulfurovum sp. | reverse complement strand
CCTTTTGTATTTTCAAGAAATTCTTTTATGGGTGCAATATGTTCTTGACCTAAGTGTAGACCAATATAGGCAATTAAAACCCAAGTAAATGTTGACATTCCTGTAATAAAAAACATTGTTATCCCTTATTTATTTTTATTTATGGTTTGTGACAGATATTCTGCACTCATAACTTTATCCATAGGTTGATGAACATCAGATGGATACAGAACAAATTTAGAGTTCCCAGATGAAGAAAGTTCTTTCATTGAATCAATGTATGAAGCAGAAGTTAAAAACTGCATAATACGTTCATCTGAGATATTTGGCATTAATTTTTGTAAGTCTTTAATGGCTTTATGAGTAGCTTCAGCTCTTTTTTCAATGCGTATACGTTCTGAATCTGCACGGAGTTCTTGTTCTTTAAACTCTGCATTGGCTTTTGTAAGTTTAGCATCAGACTCTTTTTCAGCCACAATTTTCTGTTGTTCAGCATCAAGAATATCTTGTGGTGAAGTAATGTCTTCAAAACTAATTTGTGTGAGTTTAATACCCCAACGAGAAGAGTCTTTTTCAACAATTTCTCTAATTTCACCTAAAATAGCTTCTGAATTTTGTTGAATTTCTGAGAAGTTACGTCTTGCCAAAGCTGTAAAAGTACTGGTCATAACGAGATTTTCCATTCGGCCCTGATAATCTTCTACTTCTTTAATGGCTTTAAGTGGATGAATGACTTTTATCATGGAGAACATATCTACGGTAATATTAATGTTGTCTTTGGTTAAAATTGTTTGGGGGGCAGGATCAACTTTTACTTCTCGTAAATCAACTTTTGCTTCAATTTTATCAAGACTAGGAATAATACGGTTAATCCCCTCACAAGCCACACGGTCAACACCATGACGATCAATAACCCATGCTTCTTCGGAAGGAACAACCCGTAGCAAAAATAATCGTCCCAATCCAATAGTTACAATAAATGAATCAAATGATTTTGCCATTTTTTGAGAAAATGACAATTTTTTCTTTCCTAACTTTGAACAATCTGCATCCATATTATGATAATCATCATGAATATCCTGTTCTGTAAAAGCTAATTTAGTTTTAGTAAGATAGGGATAAAATAGATAAAGCATAGGTATAGCAATAAGTATAAAAACAAGTATAAACCAAAGTATTGATTCCATCATTGAGTCCTTTTTATAGAATTATAACAAAATTAATATCCCTTTATAACCATATATATTAACTTTAATATAGAAAATAATAAAAAATATTATATAATGATTATAATTATAGCAACATAATTATAATAACTGTTTATGAAAAGTGAAAAAAAGTGATTTAAATGAAAATTTAGTTTGTTTTATGCTAAAATAATCATCTATAAGTAATATTATATTTAAATTTCATGCGAGAAAAAGGAACAAATTGTTCAATAAGAACCAAGATAATGAGGCTGATTTTTGTGAGTCTTATAAGTCTGAAATATTAGGTACACAAAGCAATGAAAAGGCTAACTCGTTTTTTAGTACCCTTACAAAATTAGTAAGCATTCTAATATTGTTAGCAATTATTACAGCTGTTTCATTTTATGGCTATAACTACTTTATGAATAATCAAAACTTAAAAGATGATGTGTTACCACCTGTGTCAATGCAAACTTTAGATGAAGAGTTAGTTGTAACGGATGAAGTTGATGAAGCAGTTGTGGAAGATAAAGTCCTTAAAATAGAGAAAACAATAGAAAAAGAGAGCCTTTCTCCCCCTCTTATTATAAGCCCTCAAATTCAAGAAGATGAGATAGCTAAAATAGCCAATGATGTAAAAATTGCCATTGCAAAGAGTGAAGTAGAAGAAGAAAATGAAACCAAAGCCGTAGAGAAAATAGTTGAAGAGATCGAAAGTACAGAAAAAAATACTAGTCCGATTAAAGCAGAAAGTTTAGAAATACCAACTTCAGTACCAGAAGCAAAATATTTAGAAGAGTTAGCTGACTTATCTAAAGAGATTGATAAAGAGAAAAAAAACTAATCTTTTCTCTTTTTTTAACTTATTTATTTAAGATTTCAGCTACTTCTTTAGCATGGTAGCTAATAATGATGTCAGCTCCTGCACGTTTAAATGCAATCATTGTCTCCATCATGACTTTTTCATAATCAATCACTCCTGCTTTAGCAGCCATTTTTAACATGCTGTATTCACCACTCACATTATAAACAGCTAGAGGTAAAGAAGAGTTTTCTTTAATGTCACGCACAATGTCTAAGTAAGCTAAGGCTGGTTTGACCATTAAAATATCAGCACCCTCAGTCTCATCAGCAAGACTTTCTAAAATGGCTTCTTTTCTATTGGCTGGATTCATTTGATAGGAACGTCTGTCTCCAAAAGAGGGACTACTTTCAGCCACATCTCTAAATGGACCATAATAAGCAGAAGAAAATTTAGTAGAATAAGACATAATTGGTATATGAGAAAATCCATCTGCATCAAGACCTGTTCGAATACTTGTAATCATTCCGTCCATCATCCCCGACGGAGCTATCATATCTACACCAGCTTTGGCATGTACTTGTGCTTGTTTGGCTAAGTTATCTAGGGTAATGTCATTGTCAACCGTTTCTAAAATTGGGTCAAGTACCCCACAATGCCCATGGTCTGTATATTCACAAAAACAAAGGTCTGTTATTACAAACATATCAGGATGAGCCTTTTTTATCTCTCTGATAGATGAAGCAATAATCCCATGATCACACATGGCATCAGAGCCTACAGAGTCTTTAGTATCTGGAATTCCAAATAAAATAATAGAATAAATACCTAATGCTTTAAGTACTTCACACTCTTTTAAAACTTCATCAATACTCATTTGATACACCCCAGGCATAGAAGCTACCTCAACTTTTAACTTTTTACCACTTTTAATAAAAAGAGGATAAATAAAGTCATTAACCGTTAATCGTGTTTCTTGAAGTAAATCTCTTAATACTGGGTTGAGTCTTTTTCGTCTAAATCGTGTAAACATGTTTTTCCCTTAAATTAGTTTGATGAATTTTATCATAAACTGATATAATTTTGTCCATGAGACAAATTGATATTTCCCAAGTGGCACAACTGCCAACAAAATATGGTACTTTTAACATTCAAGCCTTTAAAGAGTTCGGTAAAGAACACTTGGCTATTTTTACAGACAAGTTAGATGAAAACCCAATCGTACGGGTACATTCAGAGTGTTTAACAGGTGATGCTTTAGGGTCTAAAAAATGTGATTGTGGAGAACAGTTGGCTTTTTCACAAAGTTTAATTGCCAAAGAAGGTGGGATGATTATTTATCATCGTCAAGAGGGTCGTAATATTGGACTACTTGGAAAAGTAAATGCTTATGCTTTACAAGACACAGGTTTAGATACTGTTGAAGCGAATCATCAGTTAGGTTTTAGAGCAGATGAACGAACTTATGAAATAGTTGAATATATTTTAGACTATTTTAAAATAGAAAAAATTCAACTTTTAACCAATAATCCAAGCAAGATAGAGTCTCTTAAAAATGTTGAAATTACTAAAAGAATTCCAATACAAATTAAATCTAACCCTTATAATAAAGATTATTTAGACGTTAAGAAAAATCAAATGGGACATTTATTGTAATGCAAAAAGAAGCGTTAAAGAAATTTACAGACTTACTCCTTGAATGGAATAAGATTCATAATTTGACAGGGGCAAAAACTCCTGTTGAGGTAGAAAAAAACATTGAAGATTCAATATTTCCTACGACTTTTATAAAAAAACCTTCTTCTATTTTAGATGTAGGAACAGGAGCAGGATTCCCTGGATTAATACTCGCCATCGCTTATCCTGAGATACCTACGGTTCTTTGTGAGCCAAGAAAAAAACGTGCTATGTTTTTAAAATATGTTGCTATGGAACTTGAACTTTCAAATGTTATAGTGGTAAAAAAACGTGTGGAAGATTATGAAGCAGAAGCTTTTGGACTCATAAGTTCACGTGCTGTCACTGACACAAAAATGCTTTTAGCCTTAACAGGACATTTACAAGATGAAAAAACGGAGTTTCTTTTTTACAAAGGTGAAAAAGTTTTTTCCGAATTAGAGTTGGTAGATCAAAAACTAGATTATGATATAATTGAAAAAAATCAGAGAAACTATTTATACATAAAGGCGTAAAAGAATGTGGTTAAAAGTTATTTTTATAGGAATTATACTCGTATTTATTTATCGTTTAGTTGGAGGTAAAATTCCATTTATAGATAAGCCAGAAGCACCTAAAGAAGGGGAACATGATTTTGGTAAAATAGAAGCTACTTCAGAATGTGCGACTTGTGGAACTTACATAACAGAAGCAGATGCAATTATTTATCAAAAAAAGTCTTACTGTTCAAATGATTGTTTAGAAAAAAGTAAATAATCCTATGAAAATATTTGGACATCCCTGGTTAGAGAGCGAAGCATTTTATGCTGTTTTTAGTATAGAAGAGATTGCTCAAACTCCTGCAAATTCATTACTTAAACTTACAGATTTACCTAAAAATTTAGCACTTGCTAAACATTGTCAAAAGAATACGCTACACTATGCTTTAGAAGTTTCTAGCATTAAAGAAGCGATGTTTGCGAATCTTTTAAATGCTACTTATCTATTGTGTGAAAAAGAGTTAGCGAAAAAGCTTATGCCCATTGCTCAACATTACCTTTTTGATACACAAGTTTTAGCTTATATCAAAGAAGATGCAATCGAAGAGATGGCTCAAAGTGGGGTTGATGGGATAGTTATTGGGTAGGGTACTTTCTTCTCAAAACACCGTCAAATTAAAAATAGAATCTTATCTAAACCTAATAAGAGAACAATCGTTAATAAACCACCTGCAATTCCAGCAATAATATCATCACCCATCACCCCTAAACCACCTTTTATCTTACGGTCAATCACACCAATAATGGAGGGCTTCCAAATATCAAACAATCTAAATGCAGCGAAAGATCCAACAATGGCAATCTCATAAGCATAGGCATAAGTTAAGGTTTCAGCTGTTGCAATGGCGAACATGAGTGCTATCCACATACCAGCTACTTCGTCGATGACAATGCTTTTATCATCATGACTTCCTGTGGCTTTTTCATATTTATTAATTTCAAAAATACCGATAATGGTTATGGCAAAGGTTAACATAAAAAGGGTTTGCATAGGAATAACTTGTAGCAGTGCTACACCAACGACCAATGCAGCAAAAGAACCAACTGTTCCTGGTGCTTTTGGTGCTAGACCTGTTCCAAAAAATGTTATAAAAAGTCGGTTTAAATTCATATGGTTTTTTCCTTTTTTATGCAAATTAGTTTTTATGTTAGTGAAGTTGTTTGGTAAAGCCCCATGAGTTTCATGTAAAAATCTTTTTCAGAATGCTCTTCTATTAGTCCATCATTGGGCATAAGGGCATCATAAAGCTCTTGTAAGTGCTCAAAGCGTTCAGGAAAGAGGCTACTTAAAATATTTGCTGAAACTTCTTTTCTCATTAAAACAGAAGGGGGCATCATTCCAGCATTAATAAGCTTTAAGATAGAAGATGAATGATAATGCACGTGATGATGTTGTCCATGAGGACAAGTTTTAGTACTCACTAAGGTACGACACTTGTTACAATAAACATACTGCTCTACTGTTATAACATTTATGGCTATGTCTTTAGTAGCATCAAAAACTGAATTGAGTTTATCATGATCATAAAAGAGTCCAAGTCCTGCATGGTTTTTACCAATTATTAGGTTATGACAACCATAGTTTTTAGCGACTAAAGCATCTAAAATTAATTCGTTATATCCAGCGAAGATATAAGAATTTTCCAAAGGCACGACCATAACTTTGTTGGCTGGTAAGAAACTTTCTATAAAAGTTAAAATTGCATCATACCTAACATCATAACGCAATCCAGTGTTAGTAAATGGTTTGAGCAAAAAAATAACCACTAAATCAGATTGTTCCATGGCTTGTCTTATCATGCGTTCATGGGCTCTATTTAATGGGTTTGCAGCTAATATGAGTGCTGAAACATTTTTTGCTCCTGTCTCTTCTATCTTTTCTTGAACCATCTTTTTTGAAGCAGTAATTAGAGGGTAGTTAACATGGTAATTACCTGTTACAGCGATACTTCCTAATCTTTTCATGGTACTTTTAACACCTGGGTGGGAAGGGTCATCGGTACCATAAATACATTTTAGACGATCATTTGGACTAATATGAAAAGTTTCATCTACAGTTAGTTCGCCAACAATTTTTTTTTCATGAACGAGTTCAACCACATCACCTTTTTTTAATGATTTTAAACACTCTTCATTTTTTTTACCAGAAGGTGTTAAGAGAAAGGGAAAGGGAAATGAAACACCTTGGTACATTTTAGTTTCACGGACTTTAATTGCTTCTTGCTCATTCATAAGTTTGTTAACAGGGCTAATTAATCCTTCTTGAACAAGTGATAGGGTTGATAATGCTTCCCCATCAATATGTAATTGATTATTTCTTTTTAAAGATGCCATATTTTTTCCTTTTCTCCCATAAACTTTTTCTTGATATACCTAATTTTTTAGAAAGTTCAGTATCTGGATAGGAGTACTGAAAGTTGTTAACAATAAATTTAACATAATCATCAATAGTTAAAATTTCATTTTGATCATAGAGTTTATTATCAGTGTTGATTTCAATCATTTTATAGTTTGTTTCAATCTCTGATGTTGTAGAGATAATAAAATCACGTCCTTCGAGTATAGCAAAAAGTTGTTCGCGTTCAGCCTTTTTTAGGGTTTGTAAATCTGAAATGTAAAGTAAGTGTTTCACATTTGACTTTTCTATTTTAGATTTCCAATCTTTATTGCCCAGTGGTACAAAGGAGAGGACTCTGTCTTTTTGTTTTGCATAAGTAAATGCCAATTTATCAACAAGTTTTACATAATTTGTAAGCACAAGAAGAGGAGATGATATTTTATTTATATCCTCATCAATGTTAATCTCTTGTAGGAGATATTCATTGTATTCTCTATAAAGTGTTTTGTATTTTTTAAGGGTTTGGTACTCCTTATAATGTTCAATCTTACGTTGAAGTTCTTCAATGATAAAAGGCTTAACAATGTAGTCATTAGCTCCTAGTTTTAAAGGAGCAGCAACTGTGTCATTGTTAATGTATGAAACCATAAGAATAATAATTTTCTCTTTATACTTGCTAATAAGCGCGTTAAAATTTTGACCAGGCAGGTTGGTTGAGAGTAAATAAGCATCGCCTGTACTCGTAGCCATTGCTTCTTTCACAGAAGAGTAAACCTCAGTTTCATACCCTGCTTGTCCCAGTTTTGCAGAGATGCTTTGAGCTAAATAGAGCTCATTTTCAATTATGGTAATTTTCATTTGTAGTCCAATCATAATAGTATAAAGTCGCGACAGCTTCAACAGCTACGCCTTCTTTTCGTCCAATCCAACCGAGTTTTTCAGCTGTAGTAGCTTTTATGTTCACAAGGTTAGGGCTTAGATTTAATAACTGTGCGAGTTTAAATCGCATGGTTTTTTTGT
>CACVAZ010000039.1 GCA_902727995.1 uncultured Sulfurovum sp. | reverse complement strand
CAATAATATTATCGTCCATGAAACCATGAAAGTAGCCATGGAAGAAGAGAAAATTAATGATTTTGTTAAAAATTATGGAGATGGAACACTACACATTTATGACTTATCAGAAAAAAATCGTGATAAATTTCTTCAATTTATAAAACAAACAAAAGCAACAAAAAATAGTATTGTAATGATTTACACTCCTAAACTATTTTATAATACCGAGGAAAAAAGACGCGTAAACGGTCAATTTTTTAGCCATTCCCATCACCCTCATATTATGGCTTTTAATCCATTAAATATCAACGATTCAGCTGTTATTTCTGATATTCAAGCATGGAAAATAGTTTTTATGCAAATATTAGGTTATACGCTGGGTGTTCCTGCTAACAGTGACCACAACAAAGCTGGAAACTGTACGCGTAGAGAGTGTGTGATGTATCCTAAACCAGATTGGAGAGCTATAATGTCTGTACTCCTTCTAAATGGAATGCCTTATGACTTTTGCCATAAATGTAAAGCTGAATTGAAAGAAGCTAAGAAACGTTGTGATGTTGTTCCTCCTCTACCTATATTATTTGAAAAGAGAGAAAAATAGTATATGATATTTTATAATTGGGGTAGTCTTAATACTTGTATTTAGTGGTTGTGGGCATTCTGCTAATGCAGACACTAATGCTTCACTTTTAGGCTATGGATGAAGAATCCACCCTATTTATGGGGTGGAGTATCAAATATAGAACCTAATACCTATAGAATAATTAAATTGCAACGCTTTTGTAATATTTTTATAATATAATTATTAAACAAACTTAAAAATTAAGGATTAATTATGAAAACCATATTAAAAACACTAAGCCATGCATCACTAGCAACAATATTACTGACCGTTAGCATTACAGCAGATGACATAAGTGATACCCTAGAAGAGGCATTGGCTTCGTACAAAAAAGGGGATGTTAGTCAAACTAAAGAAGATGTTATTTATGTTTTAGAATTGCTTAAACAAAAAAATGGAAATACTTTAAAAGAACATCTTCCTCCTGCGTTAGATGGCTGGGAAGCAGAAGAAGCAAAGTCTGAAACTGCTGGTGCAGGAATGCTCGGTGGAGGTACTGTTTTAAGCCGTAGCTACAAAAAAGATAAATCGAAAATTGTTATTGAAATTATAACAGACTCACCACTTTTACAAGGTTTAGGTTCTATGTTTGCAAATCCGATGTTTAATTCAGGTGGTGAAATAAAACGAATTAACAGAGAGAAAGCTACGGTTAAATATAACAAAAAAAGAGAATCAGGTGAAATTGTTCTCATGCTAGACAAACGTTTTGTTATTAATGTTAAAGGAACAAATGTCTCAAAAGAAGTCTTAATAGAATACGCTGAAGCCATTGACTTTAAAGCGCTTAAAAAAATGTAAAACAGGAAGGGTTACCCTTTCTTTTTTTACTACGCTGATTCAAAATCTTTCTTCTATCTGTTTTTCATTTTGCAACGCTTTTGCAACGTTCTATTGTTATTATAATATTGATGAAAGTTATTTATTACTTTCAAATATTAAAATTAAAATAAAGGATGTATTATGTTACAACAAAGATTAATTAAATGCTTTTTAGTAAGTATTACTATTTTACTGATGTTAGGTTGTGGAAGTGAAAGTGATAAAAGTGTTACTGATACTTTAGCTCCTGTAATAACTATTGACGGAGATAACCCCATAAGTGTGGATGAAGGAAGCACTTATACCGATGCAGGTGCTAGTGCCATAGACGCTGTAGATGGGATTGTTAATGTTACTTCAATGAGTACTGTTGATACAACAACTGTAGGAGAATATACGGTTACTTACAGTGCGACAGATACAAGTGCTAATACAGCAACGGCAACACGAATAGTAAATGTTATAGCCGTTAATACTGATTTTCGTGCAGTAGAAGGTGTTATTCGTAATTATAAAACCGGTTTGGCAGTAGCAGGAGTTGATGTTTCAGTAGGTTCACGTACCGTTACTTCAGATGCTAATGGAGCATATTTACTTCAAGTAGATGGTAACCCTGGTGATAGAATTGTTGTGGGTATAAGTGGAGATGGGTATTCTTCGACTAGTAAAATAGTTTCTATGGGAACAGAAGTTAATGCAAGAATGCTATTGAATGTTGATGTTTTACCTGTTGCTTTTAGAGAAACTTTTGATTCTACTCAAGATTTTACGGCTCAAGTAGCTGATTCTCCTGCAAATGTAGCAATTGAAGCAAATTCATTAGTGAATGCAAATGGTGATACCGTTACAGGTGATATTACAGCTGAGCTTACACCTATTGATCCAGCTTTAGATATCAGTTTAATGCCTGGAAATATGACAATAAGTAGTGGAGATCCTATTGCTAGTTATGGTGCAATGACGGTAACTTTTACAGATGCTACTGGAAATCCATTAAATTTAGCAACAGGAGAAACATCAACCATACGAATTCCTGTATCGAATCGAGGAACTGCAACTGTACCAAATAGCATTCCACTTTTTTATTTTGATGCAACTGAAGGTTTTTGGGTTGAAGAGGGTACAGCAACACTTTCATCCGATGGTACCTACTATGAAGGTACGGTAAGTCATTTCTCTACTTGGAATGCAGATTATCTTTATGAATCTATAAGCATTCAAGGTTGTGTGCAAAATGAAGATGGCACTAAGATCGTCAATGCTTTAGTAGAAATGGAAGGCTTTAACTACAATGGTATGGCATCTACTTATACAGATAGCAATGGAAACTTTAGTGTAAATGCAATGAAAAATGGAATATCATTGGTGTTTTCATCTACCTCAGAAAAAGTTTCTAATACAGTTAAAGTAGGAGATGATGAATCTACAGCGACAAGCATTACCTTAGAAGATTGTCTAATTGTTGGTGATGTACCTTTAACGGCTCGTTTAACATGGGGAGAAAATCCAAGGGATCTTGATACTCATATAATCGGACCAAATAGTTATCATATTTGGTATGCAAGTCAAGGTCATTTAGGAATAGAACCCTTTGCACGGTTAGATGTAGATGATACCTCTAGTTATGGACCAGAAGTCTTTACTGCTCTTAGATTTCCAGAAGCTGGTACCTATCATTACGCTGTATACCATTATTCGGGTAGTTCAACAATATCAGCATCTCCTGCAAGAGTAGAACTTATTCTTAATGGTGAGCGAAAAGTGTTTATACCATCTGCAGGACAAGTAAATGAATCTTGGTGGAATGTATTTGACATCGTAGTAGATGCTGATGGAAACATAAGTATTGTACCCATAAATACTTGGTCATCAGACACACCAACTAGCAGTCAAAAACTTAATAGAGTAACCATGCCACTAAAAGTATAGAATAGAATAATTCTTTTAGCCATTTTTAGATAATATACTTTATGTTGTTTAATTATATTAAAATTTTAAAATTATATTTTTTATTACTGGCTAAGCTTTCGTTATGAATGCAAATATTTTAATTATAGAAGATCAAGAGGCAAGTTCTTTAGAGCTGAAAAATTATTTGTTAAACTTGGGCTATACTATTGTAGGCATTTGTCCTTCACCAAAAGATGCGTATCAAGAAATTATGGCTAGTAAGATTGATTTGATATTAATGAATGACAAACTCCTTGGAAATAATGGGATTGATGTCGTTAAGCAAATTAGAGAAGATCATGCTATTCCTATTATTTTTCTATCAGAACGAATGGATAAAAAAATCATTGATAAAGCGATGACGCTTGATCCTATTGCTTATTTATTAAATCCTTTTAATCATCGTGAACTTTGTGTTGCCATAAAAATTGGCTTAAGCCATGTCTATTATGAAGTACATACGTTACGAGGAGATATTTTATTGGATCATGAGTTTAGTTTTGATACAAAATCAGCTCAGCTTATTTGTTGTAGTGAAGAGGTGCATTTGAGTAAAAAAGAGAGAATGCTGTTAGAACTTTTTTTAAAATATCAAAATACTTTGATTTCATTTATGACAATGGAGTATGAACTCTGGGCAGATAAACCAAGTAATGACAGTCGAAGAAGAACACTTATTTCTCGTCTTCGTGCCAAATTAAAACATCGATTTATAGAAACTTATGCTTCAGAAGGGTATATATTTAAAATACCTATTAGAGAATCAATAAAGTTTTGATACAATTAAAAAAAGTGAATTGATTATGAATAAAGAATTAGCATATTGTCTCGCCTGTAAGGAAGAGCAAAAGTTATTACAACAACAAGCTAAAATGGCAGCCATGGGCGAGATGATAGGGAACATTGCTCATCAGTGGAGACAGCCTTTAAACACACTCTCAGCATTAAATGTTTCTTTAGGGATGAAACATAAGCGTGGTAAACTTTCAGATGAAGAGATGAAAAAGTTTAGAGAGAAGTCTAATTTGATTATCCAAAATATGAGTGAAACCATTGAAGATTTTAAAAACTTTTTTAAACCCAATAAGATACAAAAAAAATTTAAAGTTCATGAAGCAATAGAAAGTACAAGACGCTTTGTTTCAGATGTCTATAATGTGCATCGTATTAAAGTTAATGTAGACATCAATAATCATCATATAGAAATAAAGTCTTATAAAAATGAACTTATGCAAGTATTATTAAATATTTTTAAGAATACAAAAGATGCTGTTGTTGAAAATAAAATTCAAAATCCAAGGCTTAATATTTCAGTAACAGAGATTGAAGAACAAGTCATAATTCATATTCAAGACAATGCAGGAGGTGTTTCTTCTGAAGTTTTAGAGAAAATGTATGATCCTTATTTTACAACAAAGTTTGAGAGTCATGGAACAGGAATAGGACTTTATATGTCCAAGATGATCATTGAGAAATCGATGAATGGTTCTTTAATGAGTGAAAACAAAGAGGAAGGTCTCCTTACAACGATTGTCATTGCAAAAGAGATTGAAGATTGGAGTTACAGTATTTAGTAATGGTCTTTTAAAAATTTATCACGGATTATCTCAAACTCACGGTAACTTTTTGGGTCACATCCGTCTAAAATGGCAAATTTATTTAGAATTTTCAGAAATTGCATCACTTGAAACATATTGTTTCCGAGTTCAGTTTTGATGTAATGGACTTTATCGTCAATACTTAATCCCTCTTCTTGTAGTTTATTTTTAATCTGATTAAACTCATCTTGCTCTAGGTTAAAATTCTCTTGAAAAAGAGAGCAATATTTTTCAGAATTTTTATTATCTATATTTACAATATTACAAACCAAAGTAGCAGAAGCAACTTTAAACTTTTTTTCATCTTGTAAATTTTCTTGATTATTAACCAAGTCAGCAATTTTTTTTAGATTATTATTCATATTCTACTCCTTTTCTTCTTCTTCTCTACTCATTTCAAGCTCTAAGGCCATGTAGTTTAGAGAATTAAAAAATTGGTCTTCATCTAAGGGTTTTAAAATATAAGTAGCAATGCCCAGTTCAGCAGCTTTTTTAAGGTAAGAAGATTGGCTAAAGGCAGTAAAGAGTGCAATGGCTTGTTCACTGTCTATAGCTTTGATGGCTTCACTCATTTCTAAACCATTCATATTTGGCATAGCAATATCACTTAGTATAATATCTGGTTTTTTTTCTTTGTAAAGTTTTAAGCCTTCTTCTCCGTCATTGGCAATAAAAACTTCTTTACAAGAATCTCTTAAAATTTCTCCAATAAGTTCTTGTGTGGTCAGTTCATCCTCAACATATAATATAGTGAAATTTTGTAATCTCATTGAGTTTCCTTTAATATAATCTTAAATTTAGTCTGATTATATCTAAAAAAGTATTGATAAAAAAATATTTTTTCCCAAATTTTGTTTACGAACTGTTTCTACTATTTAAGTATACTATCCACTAATCAAGGACAAAGAATGACAAAGAAAAAAATACTTTTAATAGAAGACGATGAACAAATGGCAGAACTTTTAGAACGTTTCTTAGTAGAACAAGCACTGAAAGTTTCCCATGTTACTCGTCCTTCAGAAGCCATGGCTCTCTTAGAGTTGGAGAAATTTGATCTCATCATTTTAGATTTATCTTTGCCTGAAATGGATGGTTTGGACTTATGTCTTAAGATAAGAGAAATAACAGACATTTACCTCATTATCTCTTCGGCACGTTCAGACCTAGATGACAAGTTGATAGGATTTGAAAATGGAGCAGATGACTATTTACCCAAACCTTATTCTCCTAAAGAACTTTTAGCACGGATTAAAAGTATTTTTAAAAGAGATGGTTTTTTGAAAACTGAAAGCATAGAAAACAAACGTTTCGTGCTTGATGATGAAGCCACACAGATAAGTTTTGATGCTGAAGTTTTAAAATTGACCTTGGCAGAATATGATATTTTGAAATTGCTTATTAATCGAATGGGACAAACGGTCAGTCGTGAAGCCATTGCCAATAGCATTGATTCTCATCGTTTCGACTCAGGGGTGGAAAGCATTAACATATTGATTGGGCGTATACGTAAGAAGCTTGACCCACAAAAATACGATACTTTCATTCAAACAGTAAGAGGCATAGGCTACCGTTTTGTTGAAAAGTAATTCTATCATCTCTTCAGCCAGAATTGTTGGGGCGATTGCTGGAATATTGTTGGTGGTTGCTACGCTATTAGCTTTAAATTTTTCAGTCTATTTGGACAAGAAAAACGAGGTCTATCGTGCTGTGATGCTCTATAATTTACTTTTTATACAAGATCCTTCTAAAGAAGATTTTGAACGCTACAGGGTTAAACACAAGTTCACCCCAATAGTAGGTAAACAGATGAGAGAAGTAAAGCATAAAGGGATGCCGTTAATCAAAGATGAACTTTTACGTAATACCTTACAGTCTGGGGACATTGCCATTTATGTTTATGATGGGCATTGTTATTATGCCTATAAAATGGATAGCATGTTTTATTATCGTAGTGATGAAGCCCTAACACCCTATAAACTCTACATTGCCATTGTTGCTTTTTTCTTGTTTATTTTACTTATTGTTCTTTTTTGGTACATCTCTTCGTCTATTAAACCTTTAAAAGAACTCTACGTACAAATTCAACGTTTTGCGAATGGTGAGAAAAACATAAACATTAAAATAAAAGGAAACGATGAGGTCGCACAAGTAGCCAATGCTTTCGGTGCGAGTGTAAAACGAACACAAGCCCTAGAAAAAAGCCGAGCCTTGTTCCTTCGTAATGTCATGCATGAACTCAAAACACCCATTTCAAAAGGTAAAATGCTCATGCACTTCATCGAAGGTAAAGAAAAAGACAAACTCTTGTTAGAAGACCTTTTCGACCAAATGCAAGGACATTTAGATGACTTTGCAAGAGTTGAGTCCTTAACAGAGAAAAACTTAGAACTTGACTTAAGAACCTATGCTGTGATTGACCTTGTAGACCATGCCATTGACATGTTAGACATTAAAAGAGATGAGTTTCAAATTGACATTAAAGCAGAACGTGTTCAGGTTGATTTTAAACTTTTTGCCTATGTCATTAAAAACCTTTTAGACAATGCCTTTAAATATAAAAGTGCCAAACCAATTTACATAAGTTTTGAAAAAAATACGCTAAGCATTAAAAATGTAGGATTTCCTTTCAAAGAAGAAATTTCTAAATATTTAAATGCTTATGAGAGAGATCTTAGTCAACATAGTTTGGAGGGTATGGGCTTGGGACTTTATATTGTTGATGGTATTGTGA
>CACVAZ010000038.1 GCA_902727995.1 uncultured Sulfurovum sp. | reverse complement strand
GTAGAAGCCTCAAACGAGATTAAAACCCACATTCGCCACCCTTATGTAGGCGACTTGGTCTACACAGCTTTTTCAGGTTCTCATCAAGATGCCATTAAAAAAGGAATGGCTGAACAAAAAGAAGATGCTTTGTGGTATGTGCCTTATTTACCGATTGACCCTAAAGATGTAGGACGAAGTTATGAGTCGATTATTCAGATTAATGCTCAATCAGGTAAGGGGGGTGTAGCGTATATTTTGTCTTCTATTTTTGGTTATAAAATTCCAAAAGAGATGGAACCGTATGTGGGTAAAGTCATTCAAGAAGTGAGTGAAAAATCTGATGGGGTAGTGAGTGAGGAGATGATTTCTAAGAGTTTTGAGCAATATTTTATGAACTGTGAGAATTATTATAAAGTAGAAAATTTACAGATGCACATTGACAAAGAAGAGACAAGCATAGAGGGTACTTTTTATATGGGTGAAACTTGTAGCATTCAAAAACATAGTGCAAAAGGAATCATTGAAGCTGTGGGTGTTGTATTTGAGCGTTTAGGAGTAGCGTTTGAAGTGGTGGATTATTCTGAACATGCTTTGTCAAAAGGTAAAGATGCAGCTACTGTGGCATATTTTGGGGTAAAAGTTGAGGATGAGGTTTATTATGGAGCTGGTACAGGGAAGAATATTTCTTATGCTTCTGTTACTGCCTTGGTTTCGGCTTTGAATTTGAGTCAAAGAGTGTATAATACGTCAAAAAGGTAATAATAGTGAATAAAGGTATTTGGCTATTCATATTTTTCATGGGTCTTCTTTGGTCGGCTATTAATCCTAAAGATCTGTTCACATGGTTTTTAGAGGTTCTTCCTGCCTTAATAGGCTTGTTTATTTTAGTTTGGACAGCTAAGCGTTTTCCTCTTACACCATTTATTTATATTCTTATACTTTTACATGCCTTGGTACTCATGGTTGGAGGTCACTACACGTATGCTGAAGTGCCTTTGTTTGATTGGTTTAAAGAGTGGTTTGGTTTTGAACGTAACAATTATGACAAAATAGGACATTTTATGCAGGGCTTTGTTCCTGCTTTAATTACAAGAGAAATACTACTTCGTAAAAATGTGATAAGTAGTTTAAGTTGGATGAATTTTTTTATCATCTGTTTTGTTCTGGCTTTTTCTGCTTTTTATGAGTTAATAGAGTGGTTTGTGGCTGAACTAAGTGGTGAAGATGCTGAAGCATTTTTAGGGACACAAGGTTATGTGTGGGATACCCAATCAGATATGGCGTTAGCCCTTTTAGGTGGGATTGTTGCCTTGGTATTTTTTAGTCGTTATCATGATAGACAGCTACAAAACATAGAAAAAGGTAAAAACTAAAATGTTTTATTTAACTGAACAATTCTTCTCTATTCAGGGCGAGGGTAAATACGCAGGGATTCCTTCTTATTTTTTAAGAACAGGTGGCTGTAATTTGTCTTGTCCTGGTTTTGGTGCTTCTTATGATGTGAATGGTGTAGAACAAATGGGGTGTGACACTTATTTTGCTGTTGATGGTCATTTTGCATCCTCTTGGGAAAAAGTGGAAGATGCTTCTGTACTCATTACTCACTTAGAACTAGAGTTTAAAAAGATAGGGTATTTGCCCCAAATGGTTATAACAGGTGGAGAGCCTCTTATGTATCATAAAGATGAAGTTTTTTATGAAGTTGTTTCTTGGCTTGTTGAACAGGGAATTCGGATTACCTTTGAGACCAATGGTACGATTGAGATAGATTTTGAAGCCTATCCTATTTACAAGAAGACGATTTTTGCACTTTCTATTAAGTTAGCAAACTCTGGTGAAGCTTTTTCAAAACGAATTAAACCTAAAGCGATTGCAAACATGGTTAACCATTCAATGGACAGTTTTTTTAAATTTACCATTGACAAAAAACTAACACAAACAACAGCTTTTGAAGAGATTGAAGAGATTACTAAGCCATTTAAAAATCCAAATATCTATTGTATGCCTGTAGGTGAAAGCCGTTCCAATATTTGGCATAATGATCGAGCTGTGTTTGAGTTTTGTATGAAACATGGATTTAACTATAGTGATAGGTTACATATACGCGTTTTTGACACCACACAAGGGGTTTAAATCTAAAATAAATTTTTAATAAATTTTTAAGTTTACTATGAGTTTTGACATTGTAAAATGTTTTTAATTTATAATAGGAGCTTAAAATGAACAGTTTAACCCATTTCTTAGATGAAGTACAAGAACTAAGAGATAAGCATGAGAAGTTAAATCAACGTGATGCAAAAGGTTTTAATCTTTTTTCATTGCTTTTAAAGTCGACTGATGAAGTTAATCTTCATTCTAAATTTATTTATGAACTACTCAACCCAAAAGGCAGTCATCATCAAGCTAGACTCTTTTTAAATCTATTTTTAGAAGAGTTAGGACTTGAAGTATCTTCTAAAGATTTAGATGTTTTTAGAGAAAAAGAAAATATCGATATTCTTATTGAATCTTCTCAAGGGGTTATTGTCATAGAAAATAAAATTCATAGCGAAGACCACTCTTCTCAACTGAGTCGCTATATTAAAAGTATGCAAAACCAAGGTTATAAAAGAAAAAATATCTCTTTGGTCTACTTAACACTTTTTGGTCATCAACCAACAGAAAAAAAGATGCAAAACTCTAGCATCATTATCTCTTACCGAAAAAATATTGTACGTTGGCTAGAGCGTTCTCTTAAAGAGATAGAAAACATTCCCATTTTACGAGAAACATTACAACAGTATTTAAATTTAGTGAAAGAGCTAACATATCAATCAACACAGAAAGGGTATCTAGTGGAGGTAAAAAAATTATTGTTACAAGAGAATAAGCTACAACAAATAATGGCGTTAGAAGAGCCTATTTTGGAAGCTAAAATAGAGACACAACTTCTATTTTGGCACACATTATTGGCAAAATTGATGCCTCATTATGCTTTTTCATTTTACAATATCAATAATGACAAGAGTCTAAAAAATAGTGTTCGGCGTTATTATAATCTTCAAAAAAATCATCAAGATTATGGTGTCCGATATCAAGTTGAAGAGAATCTCCATTTTTTTATTGAGTTACGAAAAAATATCTATTATGGCTTTGAGTTTGAGAATGAAGAAAATGTAGAGCTTGAACAAAAAAAAGTTTTAGATGAGCTAGAAGTTGTTTGGGAAGAGGGTTCTTCTTTAATTTATTGGAAATATCCAAGTAAAAAATTGAACTTTAGAAAATTTAATCATCAAAATATTTTTGATTTACTTAATGAGAAACAACGAGAAAAAGATATTAGTAGAATAAGTAGAGAAATTATAAATATAATTTCTAATTATAAAAGGAGTATGGCATGTTTGGTAGAGTAGTTTTAAGTTTAATGCTTATGGCATCGTTTGGGTTTGGCATGAGTGCGAGTATGCTACAAACAGCATCTAAAGGTGAATTGGGTTGTATTAAAGGCTTAGGTAAAAAACGAATTGAAGCATTGATGGATTATCGAAAAAAAGAAAAAATCAATACATTAGATGAGTTGCTTAATATTAAGGGAATTGGTAAAAGCACTTTGAATAATATTCAAAATGATGTGAAAAAGAAAGTTTGTACAAATTTTAATCTTGAAAAGAGTCAGAAAAAAGAAAATCGAAAAAAAGATATTAAAGCAGAATAGGGTAGTTTAACAAAAGATTAAGTTTATGCATATATAATCCAAAAAAATGAGAAAAATTAAAGTGAGTAACTATGCCAAACACAGAATTAAAAGCTGAAGCCTTAGCCCTTTTTAATGCAAAAGAGTATGCTAAAGCATTAGAACTATACCAATATATAGCAGGGCAAGGAGATTTAGCTTCACTTTCTACCATAGGGTATTTGTACCATAATGGATTTGGTGTAGAGCAGAGTTATGCTAAAGCCATTGAATATTATGAAAAAGCTTCAGAGGCAGGAGAACATTCATCTTCTTACAATTTAGGATTGCTTTATTTAAGAGGTTTAGGAGTGAAAAAAGACTCGGTTAAAGCTCATAATTATTATTTGAAAGCAGCTGTAAAAGGGATGCCTCAAGCACAATTTGATGTGGCACTCATGTTTGAAGAGGGTGAGGGTTGTGATAGAAATTACTCAGAAGCAGCTTTTTGGTATGAAGAAGCAGCCAAACGTGGTAATGCTGAAGCTTTTAATAATTTAGGAGTACTTTTTAAAGAAGGTACAGGAGTAGAGCAGAGTTATAAAAAAGCTTACATACTTTTTAAGCAATCGGCCACACGAAATTCTCCAGAAGGACAGTTTAATTTGGGGGCTATGTATGGTCAAGGTTTTGGCTGTGAAGAGAACCAAGAAAAAGCCTTAGAGTGGTGTCGAAAAGCCTCTTTTCAAGGGCATCAAAAAGCCAAAGATATTATGTATAGACTACAACAAGATGGACAGATTGTTTTTTAAGGAAAAATTATGATAATCCGAAAACTATTCAAATTTGAAAACGCACACATAGTTAGAGGCTGTTCCACACAACGATGTTCGCAGAATATTCATGGGCATTCTTATAAAATAGAGGTTTTACTCGAATCAAGTTATTTGGATAACGGACAGATGATTTATGATTTTGGTTTAATGAAACAAAGTATTAAAGAACTCATAGAAGCTTTTGACCATTCCATTACACTTTGGTCTGCTGATGAGGTTTCTTATGTCGAAGACATGAAAAAGCATTCGGCTCGTTGGGTTGAGTTACCTGTTTCTCCTTCAGCTGAACAGTTTTCTCGCGTTATTTACCTAATGGTAGAACGTGTTTTAGTCTGTACAGGCATGGTTAATGGAGAACGAGAAGTGAGATTGCATAGTGTTATTGTGCATGAAACTGAGACAGGATATGCACAAGGTTTTAAGGAAGATGCTTATAATAAACTTATGGGAACCATAAGTTTAGCAGATATTAAATTCTCAAAACAGGTAAAATCAGAGTGGAGAAACCCTGAATTATGGGATTTTCTCTTAGAAAATCAATTAATGGTAAATCCAAAAAAAGTATAGTATAATTTTACCTATAAAAACCAAAAGGACTTATAAAATGAAAAAACTTACCGTTTTATCAATGATTGCAGCAGCATTACTTTTAACAGCATGTGGAGACTCAGCAACTGGAGCAGAAGCTAAAGCAGCAACTGAAACAAAAACAGAAGCACCAATGAAATGTGGTGAAGGTAAATGTGGCGATGCAATGAAAACAGAGGTAGCAGCTAAATGTGGTGGTGATACAAAGTCAGCAGGAACAGAAGCTAAAGAAGCAGCAACTAAAGCAGTAGAAAAAGCAACTGAAGCTGTTAAAGAAACAGCATCAGAAGCAAAAGAGGCTGTAAAAGAAAAAGCAACTGCAGCAGTAGAAGCTGTAAAAGAAAAAGCAACTGCAGCAGTAGACTCAGTAAAATCAGCTGCCTCAGCAGCAACAGCAGCTGTTGCTTCAGCAGTAAACTTAGATGATGGAAAAGCACTTTATGCTAAATGTGCTGGTTGTCATGGAGCTGATGGTAAAACTAAAGCTATGGGAAAATCAGCAGCTGTTGCAGGTCAATCAGCATCTGATTTAGAAACTAAACTTCATGGTTATAAAGCTGGTACACTTAATGCACATGGTATGGGTATGTTAATGAAAGGTCAAGTAGCTTCTATGAGTGACGAAGATATTAAAGCAGTTTCTGCTTATATGGCTGGACTGTAATCTTTAAACTTGGTTGATAACTTTATCAATCATTAGGCAAGGCTTTGCCTTGTCTTTATTTTGTAAAAAAATCTTCTTTCTTATCACTTTGTAAATTTAACGTTATGGGTATCATTTTAATTAATCTTCCTTCTTCTAAATAGTCAAGCTCTTTTGTAGTCACAAGCATTCCATCTGCTTTGTCCAATGGTGCAACCATGCCAGGTTTCTGACCTTTAATGACTTCAAATGAGTTACCATTCCATTTACCTAAGATTACAGCATTTTTTCCTGCTTTGAAATGATGCTCATATTTTATGTTTGTATTAATGAGACCATGATAAAAGCTCTTTGTACCAGAGAGTTTAGCAATGGTAGGTTTTACAAACATTTCAAAATTAACCATCGCTGCTAAAGGATTTCCAGGTAAGTTAATGACAAAGCATTCACCCAGTTTTCCAAAGTTGGTTGGTTTTCCTGGTTTAATGTCAATGCCTGAAAAATAAGTTTGCATACCCAATTCTTTAAAGGCATCTTTGGTAAAATCTTTGTCGCCAACTGAAACGCCACCTGAAGTTAAAATAAGATCGGCATCTTTGGCATTATTTATGGCAGTTTTAAGTGATTCCATTGTGTCTCCAGCCGAAGAGATGTAGGAAACATCAGCTCCAAGTTCTTTAGCTCGGGCTACAAACATGGGTGCATTTGAATTGTAGAGTTGATGACTTTCTATTTTTTCATAGTGTGCTTTGAGTTCTTCTCCTGTTGAGAAGATGACTACTTTAGGTTTTCTGTAAACTTCAATGTGGGTAATGCCTTGTGAAGCGAGTAGGGCAAGGGTGTAAGCTGTCACTTTGGTTTGGGCATTTAAAAAAACAGTTCCAGCCTTAATATCTTCCCCTTTCAAACGGATGAAATTTTCTTTTTTAATGTTGTCAGGAAGTATAATTCCGTTGGCTGTCGTTGTAACATTTTCAATGGCGACAATGGCCTGGCAACCTTTGGGTGTAGGTGCACCTGTCATGATTTTGACGACTTCTCCTTCTGTAAAGACCTCTTGGGCAATATCTCCAGCATAAGTAATTTCTTTAACTTTAACTTCTTTGGTAGCATCATTAATCTTAACGGCATACCCATCCATAGCAGAATTGTCAAAACGAGGCAAGTCAAAACTTGCATCATAGTCTCTGGCAACAATACTTCCAACTGCCTCTTCAATAGCCAATATATGCGTACTCTTGGCTTTCACATTTGTGTAAATAGTTTCTAGGGCTTCTTCAATAGTGATAGTCATTTTAGACCTTTTTGTAGTATGCTAAAAGTATAACAAATTAGGATATAATCCGATTTTAATAAACAAAAATTTAGGAGAACAGCATGTTAGAACAGATGTTATTGACACACAGTATTTTGAACTATATTTTTATAGGTTTTTTAGTTATGGGGTTTTTAGTACCAGTAATTTCAAAAGAGCCTTTAAAATTTAAAAAAATAAGTTTTATTTATACAATGATTTTTCAAGCAATTATTACCATGATTCTTTTTTCAGGTATTGTTGCTTTAGTTTCAGGAGATATGCCTTTTGATATATCAATTATTTTGATGATAGGTGTCTTTGCCGTGATGATGGGTATTGAGATTTCAAAGCATAAACGCATTAAAAAAGCCAATCTTGAAGATGAGGCAACATTTGCCATGTTACGTTCAGGATTTACAAAAGCTTCGGCTTTAAATTTGTTAGTGATTGTAGCCCTTACGGTGTTTATGATGGTTCAGTCTAAAGGTTTATAGGAAGCGTTCGTGCAATACCTTTTTTTAGAAAAAGCAGGAGAACAGAATCTCATATTAAGTGGTGATGAGCATCGTTATATTTTTAAGGTGCGTCGCCATCATGAGGGTGAAACTATGGCACTCCGAAATCTTAGAGATGAGCAGATTTATTTTTATAAAATTACTATTTTAGATAAAAAAGAAGCCACACTCTCTTTGGAAAATATTAAGCTTTTAGAAGTAAAAGCTAAGAAAAAATTACACA
>CACVAZ010000037.1 GCA_902727995.1 uncultured Sulfurovum sp. | reverse complement strand
TAAATTATTAAATTTTATAAAGAAAAGTTATAACTGTGTTATTTTTACTCACCTTTAGTAGGTTTCTTAACCTACTTCTTAAAAACCAAGTAAAACTTCTCAGACTCATTAGAGTAAATTGAAATAGACTTTTTAGAAACCAACTTCATCTTCGTTAACTTCTGAATCTCATTCACTTTATAAAAGTACTGTGTAATTGCCTCTTGACTTTTAACATAAGCATCACCCTCTTTCTCAAAAAGTGTAAAATCCATATAGTACTCAGTAGCTTCTTCATCATAATCAGAATCAATGGTTAAAAAACGGTCGTCAGCATCTTTAATGAATGAACCAGCTGCTACGACTTTAAAAGCAAATAGTGTATTAATGTCAAATAAAAAGTGACCACCCTCTTCAAGATGCTCTTCAATACAACGTAAAAATCGTTTTAACTGCTTTTTATCTAAATAATTCACCATATCAAATATGGCTGTAATGACATCAAACTTACCCTCAAGTTTACAAAGGTCAATGCATTGTGCATTTAACCCTTTTGCTTTTGTCATCTCTACCATAACAGAACTAAGGTCAATTCCCAAAGTTTTTACATCAGGATTTGTTTGTGCCAACTCCATAAGAAAACCACCAGAACCACAACCCACATCCAGTAAAGTTTTAAATTCTAGTTTTTCTAAAGTCTCATGATAATGTTCATTTAAAACAGGGGTAACTTCGGTCACACCTAGTAAGTCTTCAACCTTCGCATAAAGGTCTAAAGCATTAGACACGGCTCTTTACCACAGCGTTAATTTTTTCATAAAGATCTAACACTTCATGCTTTTTTGCGTAGTAAGCATTCTTGTTGGCAATAAGATGAACTGAAGAATCCATAATGTCTTCAGCAACTTTTAGTCCATTTTCTTTCATGGTCGCACCCGTTTCCACAATGTCCACAATAGCATCTGCCAAACCAACAAGAGGAGCCAACTCAATAGAACCATAAAGCTTAATAATCTCAACACCAACAGCTTTTTTAGCAAAATACTGCTCCGTAATGTTTACCATCTTCGTAGCAATTTTAATATTTGGCTTTGACCAGTCAAGCTCATCTTCATTTTTAATACCAATAGAAACTTTACATTTTCCCATTTGCATGTCTAAAAGCGTTACAATGTCCAACTCTTTTTCAGTAATAACATCCAGTCCAACCACACCAATATCTGCTGAACCATGCTCAACGTAGGTTGGTACATCTTGGTTTCTTACATTTAAAAAACGGAAGTTTCCTACTTCCATTATGAGTTCACGACCTTCAAACTTGAACTCTCCACCAAAAATTTCAGCGAAAATCTCCAAAGTCTCTTCTGCAATTCTTCCTTTTGGAAGTGCTACTGTTAACATGTTTTATACCTTTTCTAATGCGTTCTTCATACCCTGAAAGATTAACGTTTCATCAAACTCAGCATTGTCAAAAAAGGTAGAGAGAAATTCACCGTCTCCACCTGATATGTATAGCTTTTTATCCGATTGATATTTTTCTATGAGCAATTTTATGGACGCGATTATACCAAAACTTATTGCATCTCTAGTTGTCTGAGGTAAGGCTTTTAAAGAAATGTCATAATTTAACTGCGTAGCCAATGCCGGAGAGATAGTAGCATAAGCATCTATGTAAGCTTTCAACCCTGGCAAAAGAAAACCACCCACATATTTACCCTGCTCCACCACATCCACCGTAATCGCAGAACCAGCACTCACAAATATCCCATTTTCATGCGACAAACAGATAGCTTTACGGTCAATACCCATAGTCTCATACTCATTCTCTATTCGCATAAGTTCCGAAATATCTTCCCAATTTTCAAAAGCTTTCAATCGCTCTTTAAGCTGATGTTTCACGGTAATGTATTTAAGTTTTTTATTTTTGTACTGTTCTATGGCATCTTCATGGCTAAGATGGACGACTTTATTTCCATCATGTATATGTATTCTTGTGTTTCCTATGTCGGCTAATAGTTGCACATTAGTAAACATCATCATGACTTCCTATATCAATTAAAATTATAACCTCATCGACAATAATAAAATCTATAACAACCCTATATTTCATATTGATAGAAACAGAAGAAAAACTAGCCATTTTACCTTGTAACTTGTGTAAGCGTAATGATGGATGTTGTGGATTATGTTGTAAAAGCTCGATGGTTTTTTCATACTGAGGGTAAATGTCTTTATGCTTTTTTAAAAATTTAATGGCTCTTTTCTCATAGCCATCAGCAAACTTTATCTCATGCATCTTTGAGTGCTTCTTTTAAAGTGTCAAAATGTTTTTGCGTATTAGTATGATACTTTTCATTGGCGATGTCTTCCATCACTTCTTTGTGTGCCATGTCAAGTTTATAAGCTCTATACTCTTCGTACTCTTCATAGGGTATGACACAGTATTTGTTTTTACCTCTCACAGAAATAATAACTTCAGAAAACTTTTCAAACAATGTATCAAAAAGAGATACTCCTTTAGTTTTAATGTCATTTGCCATTACCGTCATAATAATATCCTTAATAGTACTTTTAAAAGTATTTTAGCATAACGGTTCTAATTTTTAACTTCTTTACCTCATGGCTCTTTGGCTATAATCCTTTTAATTAAATATTGGGAAATAGTTAAAAGGGGAAAAGATGGAACTGGTTTATTTGTGGGTTGAGGATTATAAGAATATTCAAAAGCAAGGGTTTAATTTTTCTTCTAAGTTTATTTGTGATTATGATGAAATTAAAAATGAATTGACTATAGAAGATAATCCTGAGCATATTCCTAATTTTTTTGGTGAAAATATTAATGTTACGGCTATTGTTGGGAAGAATGGGAGTGGGAAGAGTAGTGTTTTAAAATGTCTAAAAAAATATATTAATAATATTCATCAGAGAAAGGAACCTCCTACATATGGTCATATTAGTAATAATGAAGAATGGGAAAAATGGAAGAAAAATAATGAATATTATATAGATGAAAAACTTTTAATTGTTTTTTATTCAAAAGAGGATGGGAGGTTTTATTACCAATCATCTTTTAAGTTTGACTATAAAAATCCACGCTTTTTCATAGAAGAAGCAATATATTTATCAACAGTTTCTTTCCCTTTATTTGATTATTCTTTAACATATGATAAAGAAATTTCTAAAATGGATGAAGTATTTCCTCAAAAATATCATTCTTTGAGTAATCAGAATTCTATAATATTTGAGTTTGAACATAACCGTAATGTAGAAAATATCATTAAAAACTATTTCTATTTAAAAAATAAATTTAAAATCTTTGAAAATTTTTTTCAACCAAAAAAAATTTTATTAGGCATTGATTTAGCTATTGGGTTTGATAATATTATTTGGACTGAAGAAACAAAAAAGAAACTAGAATATGAAGATGCAGAATCATTAATAAAAAAATATTTTATAGATAACCCCATCGGTAATATAACAACTGAAAGATTAAGTAATAAATTAGAGAACAAAAAAATGTCTAATTTAATAAAAAAATACTTAGAAAAGTATCCCGAACAAAAGAATACAAAAGTCAAAAAATATAAAAATAATATTTACACAGTTTTTGAATTAGATATTGATGAATTGGAATATAATAAAGATGAAAAATATGAAATTATAGAGAGGATATCCTATAAAAGTTTTGAGAATTCAATGCCTGAAGAATATATGTCTTCTGAAGAAGTTAAGAGTTCTAAACCTATACAACTTTCGAGTGTAGGCAAAATTTTTGACGACTTAAAATATTTTAGTATAGACTTAGTTGATGAGCAAAATAAATCATTTATGGAACTTAGTTTTGGAGAGCAACAATTAGTAGATATTTTAAATCAAATATATGCTATAGGAACAAAGTATTATCTTTATGAAGCAGATGGTTTGGATGAGCATAGTTATTCAGATGTAGTTAAAGATATGCAAATATGGGATTCACCTTTTTATAAAAAAAATATTGAAAATTTTATAATATTTTTCGATGAAATAGACATAGGATTTCATCCTGATTGGCAAAAGAGAACAATTCAGTATATATTAGATTTTCTGAAGTTAATACCTAATAAAAATTTTCATCTTATTTTTTCAACACATTCTCCATTTTTATTATCTGATATTCCCAAAGAGAATATTTTATTTTTTGGAGATAAAAAAATAGAGGCAAACCAAACCTTCGGAGCAAACATCCACACCTTATTAAGTGACAGTTTCTTCATGGAAGATGGTTTAATGGGAGAGTTTGCAAAGAATAAAATTAGAACCATAAAAGTAGCTTATAGTTATGTTTTACATAGACATAAACGAAAAACTTTATTTACTCAATCTTCTAAAAGAAGTAGAAGATTACTTATAAAAAAACTACCTAAGTTTTGGCAAATCCACAAAATTATAGGCGAACCATTTTTACAAAAAATAATCAAGAATCAATTAGAAGAAATAGAATTAATTTTACTTGGTAAAAATGAAGCTATAGATAATGAAATAAAACGATTAGAAGATTTAAAAAAAAGTTTGAAGAATGATTAAGCTTGATTATAAAAAATATTTAAAAAGTGAAGTTAGTAATTTTGAAAGAAGATATATAAGAAAAATTATTTTAAACAAATTTGAAAAACCTAAATCTAATTCTACAAATAAAACACTTCAACAATTAGAGAAAGAAAAACAATTTGATAATAGAAAAAAAATTAGTATTCTACGAGTTTATAGTTATTTATTAAAGAAAAATGATAAATTTAAAGAAATATCACTTGAAGATATAATTTTAGCAAAGCCTGAGAACTTAACAGACTTATTAAATAAAATTAAGACAATAGATAAAAATCATGAGCTGTATACTACACTTACAGATATTTTTAAATATACGGATAAGTTCCAAGATAAAGTTATAACTAAATTTTTTACAAATAATTTTAACTTCACTACTTGTCTTTACTGTAATAAAGATTTTATAATCAATTTTAATGCACCCAAAAAAACTTCAACCTTTCAACTAGATCATTTTTATGACAAAGGGAAATACCCTTATTTAGCATTATCTTTTTATAATCTCATTCCCTCATGCTCTACTTGTAACTCATCAAAAGTCAAAGGAAGCAAGGACTGTTTTAAACACGATAGCAAAGTAGGTGAGTTTGAAAATGAAACTTGTAAAATACCAAATCATGAAAAATTTGACTTCGACCAAAAAGTAAAATTCAAACTTTTTATGACAGAGAGTTGCAAAGATTTAAATATTAAAAACAAAGAGAATATAGATATAAAGTTAAAAGAAAATTATTCAAATGAATATGAAAAATACATAGAAGTCTTTAAACTAAACGAACGCTATCAAGCTCACAAAGATATAGTCTTTGAAATGATAAAAAATGCAGAACTATACCCCGAAAGCAGATTAAAAGAATTACAAGAGCTAACAGGGATTCCCTATCAAGAAATAAAAAAAGATATTTTTAATTTGATAGAAGATGATGCAGATTTATCTAAAGAGCCATTTTCTAAATTAAAAAGAGATATGGCTAAAGAGTTAGGACTAACATAAAGACCCCAAACTACATTAAAAAACAAGGATAACCCATGTCAAACTTCATACTAATCATCCTCTACATCATTATAGGTTATGTCTTACAACACATCAAATTACCCATCAAAAACTTAGCCCATATTCTTAACAAATTTGTTATCTATCTCTCACTACCAGCGATGATTCTCCTTACCATACCAAGCATTGAGTTTACACAAGAAAGCATTGTTCCTGTCTACATAGCATGGGGTGTTATGATAATCTCAGCCCTTATAGTACTTTTAGTTTCAAAGTATATGAAGTTTTCAAAAGAGATTACAGGCTCACTGATGTTAGTCTCCGTACTCACCAACAGTTCTTTTGTGGGTATTCCTTTAATTAGTGGTTATTTGGGAAATGAAGCATTGCCCTACATCATCATCTACGATCAGTTAGGAACTTTTTTAGCTTTAGCTACTTACGGAACCTTTGTTACTGCCTATTATGCTAGTTCAGGTGAAGTTAGTTTTAAACAAATAGCCTTAAAGGTCGTACTCTTTCCACCTTTTGTCTTTCTAATTATTTCGTTGTTTCTAAGTAACATTGAGTTTCCTACTTTTATCCATACGGCACTTGAGCTTTTAGCAGCCACTATTGTGCCTTTTGCACTTATTGCCGTTGGCTTACAACTCAAATTTAAATTACCAAGAGATGAACTAAAACCCTTCGCTGTCTCTTTAGGTATCAAACTCATCATCGCCCCAATCATCGCTATATTAATGGCTAAAGCATTTGGTTGGAGTGGATTTATTGTAAACATTTCCATACTCGAAGCCTCCATGGCACCCATGATAACAGCAGCAGCCATGGCTTCAATGGTAGGTTTAGCCCCAAGACTTAGCAATGCCATTGTAGGTTATGGAATAGCCTTCTCTTTTGTTAGTAGTTATTTGGTCTATCTTTGGCTCTAACGCCTCATATTTAAAAGGAAACACATGCAAACCCCCTACTGGCTACTAGAAGAACAACTCCTAGAAAACAACCTAAAAACCCTAGCTCACATCAAAGAGCAAACGGGCGTCAAAATTTTACTAGCCTTAAAAGGCTATGCCCTTTGGAAAAGCTTTCCATTAGTTGCAAAATACCTTGACGGCTGTTGTGCTTCTGGACTGCATGAAGCCAAACTCTCAGATGAAACCTTTCAAAAAGAGACCCATACTTATAGCCCTGCTTTTAAAGAAGAAGACATAGAGGAGATAGCTAAAATCTCTCATCATCTTGTTTTTAACTCTCCTTCTCAATTTCAACGTTTTTCAGTTTTAGCTAAAGAGCATAATCCAAACATCTCTTTGGGATTACGCGTGAACCCTGAGTACTCTGAATCACCTGTGGAACTCTACAATCCTTGTGGGGCTTATTCTCGATTGGGTACGACCCTAGATAATTTTGATAAATTACTTATAAGTGAAATTGGACAAAGCATTGATGGTTTTCATTTTCATGCCCTTTGTGAACAAGACAGCTCGGCACTTGAAAATGTTTTAAAAGCTTTTGAAGCAAAGTTTGGAAAATATCTCAACAAACTAAAATGGGTTAACTTTGGTGGAGGTCATCACATTACCCGTAAAGGTTATGACATCGAAAAACTCATCAAACTCTTAAAGAACTTTAAAAACAAATACCCTCACCTAGAAGTCTACCTAGAACCTGGCGAAGCTGTGGGTTGGGAGACTGGAACTTTAGTAACTTCGGTACTTGACATCGTGCATAACAAAATGAACATTGCCATTCTTGACACATCAGCCGAAGCACAAATGCCTGATACCATCATCATGCCCTACCGAGCAGATGTACGAAGCAGTGGTGAAGCTGGAGAAAAGAAACATACCTATAGATTGGCTGGAAATACTTGTTTAGCTGGTGACATTATGGGCGACTACTCTTTTGACAAACCTTTAGCCATAGGTGACCAAGTCATTTTTGAAGACCAAATGCACTACACCATGGTGAAAGCCAGTACTTTTAATGGGGTTCCTTTGCCTTCCATTGTTATTAAACGGCTTGATGGGACTATGGAAGTTGTTAGAGCGTTTGGCTATGAGGATTTTAGAGATAGGCTTTCATGATTTTTAAATTAATAAAACCATTGAAAACCTAATTCTAAATTTTCTTTTCCATTAAGCTCATAATCCATAACAAAAGAGAAATCTTTGTTCATTTTATATTGTCCATTAAAGTCTATGACTTTT
>CACVAZ010000036.1:6258-7799 GCA_902727995.1 uncultured Sulfurovum sp. | reverse complement strand
TTAATTATTCTTTTATTGATGCAAATAATAATGATTCAGATTGTTGGAGTAAGTACTAAAATTAATTACTTTAGTACCTAAACTTTTATCTTTCTCTTCCCATATGTCGACCACTGTTTCGTGAAGAAGAGTTTCTTGTTGACATTCTTGCATTATTTCTCGTACTACTTCTTTGATGGCTTCTTGTATTGCCATGATTGTTTACTCTACTGTTACTGCTACTGTTCATTCTCGTTGAATTATTATTGCGATAATTATTGTTAATTCTGCTATTATCAGTGCCTCGATTGCCATTCATTCTTGTGACATTATTAGTAGGTTGACGACTATTGTTATAATTATTATTTCTGCTTGTATTTTGTACTCGATTGTCATTCATCCTTGTGACATTCATTCGGGCAGCATTATTGTGATGACCATTATGCTGATAATTATTACGTGAAGGTGAATAGCGAGGACGGTCGTAATAGTGACCATAGACGATGTGATTGGGTTGACGGTAAGAGTGTCTACGGTTCCAGTTATTAAATCCATGATGAACATAAGCTCGATGATGGTTATGATGTCGTCCAAAGTAGCCACGATGATAACGTCGATCATTGTAACTGTATCGTGCGTTATAACTAAAGAAGATGTTGTTAAAAAAATAACCAGTAAGATCATAATAACCATAGTAATATCCATCATCATTGTAATAAGCATTTTGGTCGTAGTCAAAGTTAGAATAACGGCTATCATAACTATGGTGGTCTTTTTGAAAAGATCTTTGTACATTGTGAGGTGACATACGTGTGGTTAATTGAGTAGCATTATTATGTTGCATATTATTTTGCTGAATTCTTTGTTGATTTATATTGACACGTGTTTGTAGAGGAGCTTGGTTAATGGTTTCTTGTGCAGAAGAGACAGAGATTTTTTCTCCTAGATTGTTGTCAGATAATAAAGAAGAGACCAATAAAGTTGAGATTAGAAGAATTTTTTGCATACATAATCCTTTAATTGTATAATAACTCACTATAAGAAAAATTTGTGGAGTATTAGTGTATCCTTTGTTATGAAAATAGCAAGTATAGATGTAGGATTAAAAAGAATAGGGTTAGCCATTTGTTTGGATGGGAAAATTGTGTTTCCCAAAGATGCCATTTTAAGACAAAATAGAAATCAAGCAGCAGGTGAGGTAAAAGCATTTTTAAGTGAATGGGAAATAGACACCTTAGTAGTAGGTTTACCCAAAAGTGGTTCATCTGAAGAAGAGATGGAACGACGTATCAAACATTTTGTCTCTTTGTTAAAATTGGAAAATATTTTGATAGAATATCAAGATGAACAAGGCTCTTCTTTTGAAGCAAAAGAGTTAACAAAAGGTGTTTTTCGACATAAAAGAGATGGGAAAATAGATTCCATAGCAGCAAAAATAATATTGGAACGTTGGTTATGGGTAAAGTAAAAGAAAAATGGACGTTAAAAAGAGTTCTAAAAGAGATTTTTACGACCTTAGTACTGATTTTTATTCTTTCTCAAGTGATGAATTTTATTCGTAA
>CACVAZ010000036.1:0-6158 GCA_902727995.1 uncultured Sulfurovum sp. | reverse complement strand
ATCAAAGAACATGGTGTTGTGAAGTTTGGGGTTGAGCCTTATGGTGGATTGCTCTTAAATCCTTGGTTTGATCGTGATTTGTCTTTGGCTGGAAAAGTTTCTTACTTAAATGCCCAAGATGAAATAAAAGAGACACTTATTGATGTTCAAAAATCCATTGCCATTATTCCCTCATTGGCGATTCATTTAGATGACAAAGCCAATAAAGAGAGAAGCGTTAATGAGCAGACTGATATTTCCCCTATACTTTCTAGCAATGAAGATTTTGATTTTAAAGACTTTATAAAGTGGCAGTTAGAAAAAAATGAAATACGAGATGTTAAAGAAGTGTATGCTTCAGAACTTAGTTTTTATGCCACACAAAAAGCAGGTTTTGTAGGATTAAGAGATGACTTCATCGCGTCTGCAAGACTCGACAATCTATTATCTTGTTACGTTGGCTTACTCAGCATTTGTTCTAGCCCTGAAGACAAACCCATGCTTTTAGTGGCCAGTGATCATGAAGAAGTTGGTTCAGCTTCAACCTCTGGTGCAGCTGGAAGTTTTTTGGAAAACACCCTTAAAAGAATGTACCCAAATTATGATGAATACATGAACATGATACGAAGCTCCATCATGATAAGTGCTGATAATGCTCATGCCATTCATCCGAACTATCCAGATAAACATGACAAAAACCATAGTCCCTATATCAACGAAGGAGTGGTTATTAAAGTAAATTCAAATCAACGCTATGCTTCAAATTCCACAACAATTTCAAAGTTTATGAATGTGGCAAAGAAAATAGGTGAGCCATATCAACAATTTGTGACACGTTCAGACATGGGCTGTGGTTCAACCATTGGACCTATTACGGCTACACGACTAGGGATTGAAACGCTTGATGTGGGGCTTCCAACTTTTGCCATGCACTCCATTCGTGAGTTGGCAGGTTCTGATGATGCACATTCACTCTATAAAATTTTGTTAAACTTTAAGGAGAATAGCCAAAATTAGTTTTAGACTTTAATATTGTTTTTACTGATATCTTGTATAATTTTGTTATGAGAAATATAATAATTTTAAGTTTAATACTTACGGGCTTAGTACAGGCTACAAAATATGAAATATCAAACATCAAAAAAGGTGGAACACTGAATGTTCGTGATGTACCTTTTAAAAATAGATCTGTGGTAGTAGGCAATCTTGCTGCTTACACAACAGGTATTAGTATTAAAGAGTGTACAGAACTGGCTGATGGTTCAGAATGGTGTTACATCAATGCTCCTAGAGGTGCTTCACATATTGAGGGTTGGGTCCACTCTTATTATCTAAAAAAAATGACAAAACAAGCAAGTGCTTCTAAAGCACATATTCAAAACTTTTTACATAATTTTTACATGGCAGATGAAGAGAATTATATGGATAAATTACAAGTTTTTTATGCTTTTCCCATGCAAAAATATTTGTGGAATAAAAATGTTTCATTACGAGATCTTAGAATTACAAAAGTTGGAGAGTATAAAAAATGGCCAACACGTGACTATCGTATGACTTATTTAAAAGTTTTAAAACGTAAAGCCAACTACATTGATGTCCAAACAACGGTTCGTTGGCATGTACAAGGACATGATGATTATGAAAAAGGTAAAGACATTCAAAAGCTTCGTTTGCTTCCTGTGGGTAATACCTTTAAAGTTTCTGCTTTAAAAACCCTAAAGCATAGTGTCTATCCTAAACCAAAACCAGTGGTTGATGAAAATCTTACACTCGTAATAAATGGGGAAAATAACCCTGAAATAGAAATAGGTCTTACTAAAACAGAGCAATTGGTAGTAGCCAATAAGTTTTATATTAAGTCAGGTTCTTTTTTCTCAGACATTTCACCAACTTATTTGGAGACTATTAGTAAAAATGGATTTGCTTATATGATTCAAAAAGTACAACAAGATGACAAGATTATTAGACGGGTTTTTATTGGTCCATTTAATTCTATTGATGAAGCGACACAATCCTTAGTTGCTGTTAGAGCTAATATTAATGAATTTGCTTATATTCAGCGTAATATTAAATAGACGACGTACACAATGTCTTATGCTAGTAGAGAAAGAGAAATCTTTTTCTATGGTTTTTTATAATTTTTTATGATTTTTAATAAATAACATCTCTCTCTTTCGACAAAATAATTTTTAAATTTAATGTAATGATTCATTATATATTAAAATATATAACGCTAAGATTCTGATTTATTTTAACGTTGTATACCAAAATATATAACCCTAAAGGATTGTCGTTGCATATCTCTTCAAATTTAACCTTCGAACTTTTTAATCAACCTTTTTTACTTGAAAAACGGATTGAACTTCTTTTTGCCATTGGGCGTACAGGCTCAATTTCTAAAGCAGCCAAAGAAGTCCCCATGAGTTATAAGACAGCATGGGAAGCTGTAGATAGCATGAACAATCTTGCACATACTCCTGTGGTAACTAAAGCCACAGGGGGTGTGGGAGGAGGGGGAACACGCCTTACTGAGTATGGTGAAAATCTACTACAAAGTTATAAGCAACTTCAAAATGAACATCAACGATTTTTAGAGCGACTTCAAGAGCTAACGAACATTGATACAGGAATGTTAAGTGATATTGGACGTTTAGGCTTACAAATAAGCGCTCGAAATCAGATTAAAGGAACCATAAAAAGTATTCAAGCGAATCGTGTTAATTCTGAAATTTTATTGGAACTTAAAAGTGCCAATCACTTGACCTCAATCATTACTAATTCGGCTGTGGAAACACTCAATTTAAAAGTGGGTGATGAGGTGATGGCGATTTTTAAATCGACTTCCGTGAAGATGCAGACGGAAAGTACTTTAAAGTTAAATTGTTTTGAAGGGAAGATAAATCAGTTGTATGAAGAGAAAAGCAATGTTGAAATTATACTTGACTTAGGCGAAGAAGAAACGCTTGTTTCGGTTATGAATCTGAGCGAAACAAATTTTAAAGTAGGAGACAAAGCCATTGCAATGGTTGAACCTAGAGATGTGATGATTGGACGATAGATGAGATTTTTTTTAATATTTTTACTGTTAACCTTTCATAGCTATGCCCAAAGTATCGTAAAGCGACAACTGAATAATAATTCAACCCTTACTGTGTTAGAGGCTCCCAAAGAGGTTGATACCCTTAGTGAAGTTTTAACAGAAGGTCAGCTTTATGGACGTTTTCGTTTTAATGCTTTTTCATTTGATTGGGATGAGGAAGTAGAGGGAAAAACAGGTGACCATCAAGTTGTAGGGATTGGGGGTTCCGTTCATTATAAAAGTGCTTACTTAAATGGCATAGGCTTCACAAGTGCTTTATACACTTCTCAAAACCCTTGGCACATGAGTGAAGAGAATCTTAAATACTACAAAGTAGGAAAAGGCGTTTTAAACCGTCATGATGTAGCCACTAAAAATAAGTATGGTATGACCAATTTAGCTGTGGCTTACTTGGAGTTAAAAGACAAAAAGAACTCTGTTAAAGTTGGACGACAAATAGTTGAAAGTTACCTAACTAAAAGTAATGACATTAAGATGATTCCCAATACCTTTGAGGGGATTACTTGGGCTTCAAATGCTATTTCAAATCATAAACTTTGGACAGGCTACTTAGTCAAACAAAAACTACGTGACCACAATGACTTTCATCATCTTTTTGCTTATGATGATGGAGCAGGGGAATACGATAAATGGCGAGAAAATGATGATACAGCGATGCACCGAGGGATTACCCTTTCTAAGTTAAACGAAAAAGGGATTAAAGACAGACTCATGTTTATGGAGTTTTCTAATGCTAAAAACAATGACTTTAACTACCTCGTAAGTTATACGCTTATTCCTGAACTTTTTTCTACCTTTGGAACAGACTTAACGTATAAATATAGAACAAAAAATGGTTATTTACTTTCGCCCTCAATTCGTTACATGCATCAGTTTGACCATGGAGCAGGAGTAATGGGTGGGGCGAATTTAAAAACCAATAATGTGGCTTACAACAATGTAAACTCTGTAGAGACCGACTTGTATGGTATTCGTTTCGATGTTGGAAAAGAGAGATGGCGAATTCGTTCGGGTGTTTCTAAAATAGCAGACAAAGCAGACATTATTTCGCCTTGGCGTTCTTTCCCCACGAATGGTTATGGCTATACGCTTTTACAATACAACTGGTACGCAAACACTACTTCGTATGTGCTTCAAGGTGACTACGACTTTAAAGAACAAAACCTTCATGCTCAAATGCGTTTTGGTATTCAAGATTTTGATGACGATAAATCAGGAGTACAAGCTGACTCCAATGTTTTACAGTTAGATTTGATTAAGCAGTTTGAAGACCATAAAAACTTATATACTAAGCTACGTATGGTTCGGGTCTTGGGTGATGAAAATACGGTGGCGTTAGATGGAACAAAGAAATTAAACCCTTCTTATACGGATATTCGGTTTGAGGTTAATTATTTGTTTTAACTGCTTGAAGCTATGAATTAGGAAAAGATTTTTTTGGTCTTCATGACTCTGGTTCTGAAGACCTTTCCTCAACTTATAAAAAGAGATTAAAAGAGAAGCTTAGTGAAAAATAGAACACTAATAGATAGTCGTCCCTTGATTGCTCTTTTTGATAAAAGGGATGAGTGTTATAAGTTTGGGTTAAAAAAGTATTTTTACAAATACTTTTTTAAGATAGTTTCTTTTTGATGTTGGGCTTCATCTATGATTTTTTGAGCGTCATTTATGTTGCTTTCGAGTATTTCTATTTTTGCTACTATTTGTTTTTGGGTTTCTAGGGGTGGAATTTCTATATTAACAACATTTATGTTTTTTACAGATAGTCCAGGTTGTGCTGTTCCTGTTTTATATTGATTTAAATCCATCATGATTAATTTATTAGTCAACCAAATGACATCTAAATCAAGTTTTGGAGTTACTGCAAGAGCGTGTTCTGTTGCATGAAACTTTCCATGAACTAAAGTAATATTTCCACATAAAGCTCCTTGTCTTCCAATAAGGGGATAAACACCTTCATGTGTAAATGTTTTTGTATATCCACGAAGTCCATTACCTCCATAACATGGATATAAATTTTTTCCATCTTCATTATGTATATCTTTTGCAGATACAAACTTTCCTGCTTTTAATTTACAAGTTTCACCTAGCTTCATTATTGTATTTTCATTTGAAGAATTCATAGTTAAAATAATATTTGTTTTTGATTGTTCTATTATCTCATTCGCTTCCACAACCTCATCATCTACTTTTTGACACTCTTTTACAATTTGTTCTTGAATTTCAAGGGGTGGGAGGGGGATTTTTATATTTAATAGATTTCTTTGATTTAGTTTTTTAACTGTTAAACCTGTAATATATTCTATAGTTAAATCCGTTTGATTTAAAAATTCTCGTAAATATATATCTTTAATCATATCGCTAACTTTCAACACATGAACATGATTATTAGCCCAAAATTTACCTTCCACAATAAAAGAAGAATTTTCATTTTCTTCCCACTTAGCACCATCTTCTCCTAGTAATAAGAAAATTCCATCATGCGTATAACCATCTATATAATCAATAATACCAGTTGCTCCATAATAAGGAACAGTACCATTTCTTCTATCAGATTCTTTTATTGGTTTGCGTAAAGTATCATGTAGTTCTACTACATCATCTAGTTTTACAATTTCCCACTTACTCTCAATCTCAACCTTTTTACTCGCTGTCAAACTCAACGCTTTATTAAAATCCACTCGATTAAAATCAAGCATATCCACAAGCCTTGCACGACTTACAAAAGCTTCTAACTCTATTGGAATGGTAGCTTTGATATTCTTGAAATTATCTCTGATGATTTTATTGATTTTGCTCTCATCTTCTAAATCTTCTGGATTATAAAGTGGGGTGTTGATGTGTTTTAGACCTTGGAGGTTTTCAAGTATTCGCTTATCTTCTTCCTCTAAAGATTCATCCTTTACTTTTATAGCACTTTTGGTGATATAGTGAATTCCTTCATTTCCTTTGGCATTGCTCCATTCATAACCCAAAAACTTTTTATTTTCATTGTTGTTTGAGGGTGATTTTACAATTACCACATCTGTTTGGTTTTTGTAGGCTAAAGCGTAGTAATAAAATTTGTCTTTTTCAATAC
>CACVAZ010000035.1 GCA_902727995.1 uncultured Sulfurovum sp. | reverse complement strand
CCTTAATTTTATTTAATCTTGTTATAATATATTAAATAAAATGAGGAAATTGAGATAAAAAAATGAATTATTGTGTGGTTGGAGATGTTCATGGTGAATATAAGGCACTTATAAATTTAGTGGCAAAAACACCTAAAGGCTCTCAAATTATTTTTGTTGGAGATTTGGTTGATAGAGGAAGCCAAAGTGCTCATGTTATTAGATTCATAAGGAAGCATAAGCTTCCTTGTGTGCAAGGTAACCATGAAGTAATGATGATTAATTATGGTTCTAAATTCATTAAAGATGTAAAAGCAAATCGACCTATACAACAAGATAATATGTGGCTAAAGCATGGGGGATTAGAGACGTTACTTTCTTATGGGTTGGTGTCAATAAAAAATAAAGAAATATGTTTACATCCTTTTATTCAAGAATTTATTTTTCAATTTGAAGATGATATAGAATGGATGAAAAAATTACCACTTTATTTAGAATTGGATGCAAAACACTCTTCAGGACGTAAGGTTGTTGTCTCTCATTCAGCCATAGCTCCTGTATGGAAACTTAAAGAAAGTAGAGAAAAAAAAGATATGAAAAAATTTAATGAAATGGTATTATGGGGGCGTGTAAAGCCCATAGACAATGAGCCTATTTTTAATATATTTGGGCATACCCCACAGAGGTATGTGGCAGAGACAAAAAGACATTATGTGAATATAGATACAGGGTGCTATATGAAGAGTGAAAAAGGATTTGGGATTTTATCTGCTTATTGTGTTGAAACCGAAGAGGTTTATTCATCAAGTGATTTAAATTATGAAAAAGTAAGTTAGTGATTACTCAATATACTGAACCTATTAAAGAATTAGAGTCGATGAAGAAGTACCCAAAAGAGTTATATTCATTAGGAGACAGAACTTTATTGGGTAGACCTAAAGTATCCATTGTTGGAACACGTAGACCTTCTATTTATACGCAACATCAGACTCAAAACTTAGCTTCAGCACTATCTAAACGTGGGATATGTTTGGTCTCAGGTGCTGCTATGGGTGTTGATGCCTTGGTTCATCAAGGTGCAGGATATCATAATACCATTGCTGTTGTGGCAAACTCTTTGGATATTCGTTATCCTGCTGTTAATCGTCATATTATAGAAGGTATTGAAAATAAAGGTCTTTTACTTAGTCAATTTCCCAATACAACAAAAGCAGCTCCCTGGTCTTTTGTGGTGCGAAATGAATTGGTTGTTGCCTTAGGGAATGTGTTAATAGTTACAGAAGCTGATGAAAACTCTGGTTCAATGCGTTCTGTAGAGTTTGCTTTAAAGATGGATAAAGAAATTTTTGTATTACCTCAGCGTATAGGGGAAAGTAATGGAACCAATAAATTACTTGAAGAGGGTTTGGCTAAGCCTATTTATAACATCGAAAATTTTGCTAATGATTATGGGGTCATTCCTCAAAATGAAGTTATAGAGAAAGATGAATTTTTCTATTTTTGCCAGACTTCACCAACTTTTGATGATGCCGTTTCACGATTTTCTGATCGAGTTTATGAGGCAGAATTAGAAGGGTTAATCTATATCGAAAATGGATTAGTTAGACTGGTCTAATGCTGTTGGACTAATTTGTACCATATTGTATTCAAAATATAAATCTTGACTATTAAAGTTAACATGATTATTAGTTTTGATGAGTTTCATTTCATTGGCTTTGAGTTCATAGTTTTTTATATTTTTTGAAGTACTTTTAATCCAAACAGGGTATTTACTCGTATTTAAAACCCAAAAGTCTGTGTGGTCAATCTCTTCTTCATTTTGTACTCTTACCCCATGATTTTTATGACTTGCAATGCCTTTAAGCATAAAGATGTCGTGATAGTAGTCATTGATAATTTTTTCTTCTAGTAAATCACCTTTTCCATTTCTAGAGACATAAGCGATAATATTAATATTGTCAGAAGTTTCTTGATTGATAATATTGTAAAGTTCTTTTTTATTGTTTATAGCTTCCATTTTTTTAAAAGAGTGGTAGGCATTAATATGCCCTTTTAATATAATATTTTGGAAATTGTCAAAGTAGAGATATTCATCTTTAATTTTTTTGTTGCGTATTATTTGAGAGATTCGATGACCAAAACTTTGACTACGTTTGGAAATATTCTTATTGAGTATTGGCTCAATATGTTTGTCATTGAGTACCCCTAAAAAAGCTAGAAAATCATTAAGTTTATTCCCTATGTAGTTGAAAAAACGACTAATTGGATTGTTCTTTCCTAAAAATTTTTCAAGTAGTGTAAGTAAGTATGAAAGTGCAAATACTTCGAGTATAGGTGCAAACCATGAAGAGGTTAACCAAAGAAAAATTTTGGAGAGAATCAGCCAAAGTGCTTTAAAAAAACCAATGACGATGACTTTTAATTCAACAAAGAGTGCTATGTGCGTTAGTAAATCAGTAATATACATGACCCAAACCCCAAGACCTAAAGGGAGTACAATGACCACAAAGTTTTTGATTTTTGTTTTAAAGCTAATGGCCTTATAATATTGAAAAAGTTCTTGAAAAGGTTTTTTAAAATGACTGATAATATGTTTGTCTAGCCATTGAGAGACAATGTTATCAATGAGCCATCTTTTCATGCCTAAGAGTAGGGCTTGAAAGAGGGTAAGACCTTTTAAAAAATGTAAAAGTTTAAGTTTTGAGACAAGCCATAGGGAAAGAATAGACGATTTAAAAACGAGTACAACTGCCACCATATATCCCATAATATAGTTATAGGAAATGGGATGAACATAAGAGAGTATCCCCATTATAATTAAAGGAACTATAATGGCAATGAGTGCTTTATATCGTCTTTTCATTGACTTGTTATTCTGCTTCTACTATATCTGTAGCATAAACACCTGTAAATGTTTTCCAGATAACAGAAGCATTAATACCAATCCAAATAATAATTCCTACCGAAATGGTACCTGCCCATCCCATTTGTGTAGCATTAGAAAAGTCAATGAGATTATATTGGTTAAGTCCCCAAATAAAAGCTAAAATAATCATGATTGTTGCTATAGCACCTGTAATTCCCATTGATTGAAAAATAGACTTAAAGGCTAAAATCCAGAAAACTAGCATTATAAGAATAGCAAAAGGAGTAAAACCTGTTAAAATCTCTTGTTGTGAGACATAATGAAGAAAGTGATATCCAAGTGGATTCCATGTACCTACTGCTAGTGCTAGTGAAAGAAGCAGGGTAACCCACCAACGTAAATGACTTTCGGTTTTACCTTTTTTGGTTTGGTTTGTTTTAGTTAGAATGTCTGGTAACATATATGATTTCCTTAATTTACAAATGTAATTTTTTAAAAAAATTTTCTTAACTTTAGTAAGAAGTTTCTTTTAATTATTATATCAAAGGAAAGAGAAAAAAGAGGTAAGAATAAGAAGGGTAGATTCTATTTTATGAAACAAATAGAACCCAATAAAAGAGTTATCTTAGAAGTGAACGGATGTCACTGTTGATTTCATCATAACTTACTTGCCCTTTATAGGTAAATTCAGTAACACCATTTTTTATAAGCATAATAAATGGTAATACTCCTGTCCAACCATAGGTATTTTGCACATGGTACTGTAAATTGGTAGCTGTTGAACCTGAAATTATTGGATAAGAAATCTTATGTCTTCGAATTAGTGCATTGGCTTGTAAGGGAGACATTTTCCCCTCAACTTGAAGTGCAACTATTTCCAAGTTATTACTATATTGTTGGCGAAGTTTATTCATGATTGGCATCTCTTTGAGACAATGAGAACAGTTTTTTCCAAACATTTCTAAAATGACAATTTTATTTTTAAACTCTGGAAAGACATAACCTGTTGGACGTTCAACAATGGTAATTTTTTGTCCTTGTATACTTTCTAGTTTATGTACCTCTTCACCCATTTGAGTTACAACTTTTTTTGGCTTTAATTCTTGAGCTTTGATGGGGCTTTTTTGACAACTATTCTGAGCGTTAAGGTCATCAGAACATTCTGGTGCAATGCTCATCAGTGATGGGTTTTGTACAGAAGATATTGGCATGGGCTTTGTAGTTTTTTGTGTAAGTTTTGTTGGTGTAAGTTTTGTTTGTGGTTTATCTCCAAAAAGTCCAAAAGCACAACCTGTATTTAACAACATCATAGCTGTTAAAATAGATATCTTTGTTAATCCCATTTTCGTTATTTTCATTATATTTCCCTTTTTTAATGTTCTATATTAGTCATTTAAGTCTTCAACTAACATTTCTAGCTCATCTTCTCGAACAAGTCCTGCCCGTACTTGTTCGACTTCACCATGTTTGTTAATAGCAATTAGTAGTGGAAGAGGTATTCCTCTACTGTAACCAGCCATTGTTGCGATGTAGTCAATAAAATTATCATGCTTACTACCAGCTACAACATTATAATTTATTTTATAATCTTCAGCAAATTCTTTTACTTTTTCAGTAGGGTAACGTTGTGCTTCAATCGCAATAATTTCTACCTTATCTTTATGTGATTTAGTCAGTTTAATAAACTCTGGAATTTCTTTTATACAAGGAGGACATCTATGCCCAAAAAGGGTTAATAGTATCGCTTTTCCTTTAAACTCTTTAAACTCTAAGCCTGTCTCAGTTGTGGAAATATTGAGTTGATTGACGGTAATATTTTTATCATCAATAGTTGTTAAGTTAAAAGAGGGTGACTCCATAGCCTGTAAAAAAGTAGTAAAAGTGAGTATGAGGGTTAAAAGTAATTTTTTCATTATAAGTCCTTTGAAATATTAAATATATTTTTATTAAATATTATAACAAAGTAAACATGTATTTATTGTGTATTTATTGGAAAAAGAGGATTTTAATATCCTCTTTGAATGTGAGAGGAGAGATTTAACCTCTGTCTCTATTTCCTCCACCATTACGGCTTCCACGGTTTCCACCACCATTTCTACTCTCACGGCTTCCACTACGCTCTCCAGTACGTCCACCTCTATCACGGTTTCCTCCGTTACGGTTTCCTCCACCACCACTACGGCTTCGGTTTCTACTACGTCCACGTCCACCGTTTCTGTCTCCACCTTTAAAGTTTTTAGCTCGTTCAATCAGTGCTTTAACTTCTTCAGTTCCAAGACCAATGATGTCTTTACCTTTAACATCTACTTCTTCTTGAACAATGGTTGCTAGTAAATGAGCAATGGTTACAATATCCATGTCATGTTGTAATGTTTTTACCATCTCTTTTCCAGATGCTTTGATTTCTGTATTTGCAACTTTTGCTAATAAGTCACCATCTTTACGTACTTGAACTTCTTGACGTGTAGGAATCACTTCTGAAACCATAACCGTTCCAACATCTTTTTCAATTCTTTTAATGGTTCTAAGCTCATTTGGAGAAACTAAAGTAATTGCTTCACCTTTATTACCAGCACGACCTGTACGACCAATTCTGTGTACATAAGATTCAGAATCAAAAGGAATGTGGTAGTTAAAGACATGTGAAACGTCATTTACATCAAGACCACGTGCAGCAACATCCGTTGCAATAAAAATTTCAACCAAACCTTGTTTAAATGAACGGATGGTATGTTCTCTTTGTTTTTGCTCCATGTCACCATGAAGTGAGGCAACTTTAAAACCTTGTGCTGTCATGTAAGATGAAAGTCTATCAACTTCTTTTTTCATTCTACAGAAGATAATACATTTGTTTGGGTTTTTATAATCAATAAGTCTTAAAAGAGCATCATCTCTTTCATAGTCAGCTACAACATAAAAGAGTTGAGCAATGTCTGTATTGGTTCTTTCACTTTTTGTAATGGTTACTGATTTTGGGCTTTTAAGAATTTTTTCTGCAAGAACTTTAATTTGTTTTGGCATGGTTGCTGAAAACATAAGTGTTTGACGTTCTTCTGGAAGAAAAGTAAAGATGTTTTTAATTTCATCTAAGAATCCCATGTCAAGCATTTCATCTGCTTCATCTAAAATAACAAATGATGGATTAATAGTTACTCTTTTAGATTGAAGTAAGTCTTGAAGTCTACCAGGTGTTGCAACAATAATACTTGCTTGGTTTATTCTTTCTATCTGTTTGTTGTAAGGTGTACCACCATAAACAGTAGCTGTTTTAAGTCCAGCTGTTTTACCAAAACGAAAAAGTTCATCTGAAACTTGCATAGCAAGTTCACGAGTAGGAACGATTACTAAGGCTTCAACTCCTTTGTTTCCAACCATTTGTTGAATAACTGGTAGACCAAAAGCAGCTGTTTTACCTGTACCTGTTTGTGCTTGACCAATTAGGTCATGACCTTCTAAAATGAGGGGAATTGCATCAGCTTGAACAGGACTTGGTTCTTTAAATCCAGCTTCGTTAATGGCTTGGTTTAGTGTATCTTTAAAATTAAAATCTTGAAATGTCATATGTGTACTTCTTTATGGTGAATTTTGTAGGGTGCGTTGTGTTGGTGCGTATTCAAAACGTAAACAGTCATACTTGGTAGTGCTTTAGTTGTAAATGGCGATCGTCGACCCCAATTTTTGCAACTGATACCAAATAATCACACGGTTTAGGTGTATGTATTGTATGCTTAGTGCTAGGAACTTCAAAGTTAAAGTCCTAAGAATAAGAGATGTTTGATATACTCTTGCAGAAATTTTGCGAATTATAGCGAAATTAAATAAAAATAGATAGGGTAATCACACTTATTTATATTTAATATAGGAATAACTTATGAAAATCAAATATTTTAGTTTATTAACACTGTTAGTTTTAAGTGGATGCTCTTTAAATGCCATTGATAAAAAAGAGGGAAGTACTCAACCTTTGGTTCAAGGACAAGAACTTGAACAAAGTGTTTTGGCACCCATTGAGCCATTTCATGCAACCTTAGATAAAAAAACCTTAGATGAAAAAATAGGTTCTATGCTTATGGTAGGGTTTATGGGCACATCGGCTCCAAAAAATTCTCAAATTTGTAAAGACATTGCCCAATATAATCTTGCAGGAGTGATTCTTTTTGATATCAATCCTGTTAACCATAAAGAAGCAAAAAACATTAGAACTAAATATCAAGTTGCCAAGTTAACACAAGAGCTTCAAGCCTGTTCTAAAGATGGAAAGTTACTTATTTCTGTTGACCAAGAAGGGGGAAAAGTACAAAGGCTTAAACGTAAATATGGTTTTTATGGTAAATTTCCTAAAGCTTCAGATGTTATTAAATTAAGTGATGCACAAGTTAAGGGACATTATGAAAAAATGGGTGCTGAATTGAACTCCGTGGGGATTAATTATAACCTCGCGCCCGATGTAGATTTGGCCATTAATAAAAAAAATTATGTTATTTATAAACTAGGACGTTCTTTTGGTTCTAACCCTAAACAAGTAGTTAAATATGCTTCTATTTTTATGGATGCGATGCATAACAATGGTGTACTCACTTCTCTTAAGCATTTTCCAGGACATGGTTCTTCCTTAGGAGATACGCATAAAGGTTTTGTAAATGTTACAAATTTATGGAAAGAAGTAGAGTTAGAGCCGTATAGACTTTTAGCTCAAAGTCGAACCATTGACACGGTGATGGTAGCACATGTATTTAATCAAAAATTAGATACCAAATACCCAGCAACGCTTTCTAAGAAAATCATTAATGGAAAATTACGTAGTGAATTTGGTTTTGATGGAGTGGTCATTACTGATGATTTACAAATGGGGGCTATTAGTAAAAAGTATGGTTTGAAAAATACGCTTAAATTAGCCATAAATGCTGGGAATGATATTTTGCTTTTTGGAAATCAACTCTCTGTGAAAAACATGGTTAAAACTAGTACTTTGGTTAACAATATTAAAGCATTAATTCA
>CACVAZ010000034.1:4221-7871 GCA_902727995.1 uncultured Sulfurovum sp. | reverse complement strand
ACTCATCTAAATATCTATCTCATGATATCTCCTACAAAGCGATAGATATTCTAAGAAACTTCTTCTTTCATGATTCATAATCTAATTTAGTCGATAGCCTCATACTGTTTCTTTTAATAGAAGTGGGAGATAAAGCATATAAAATAGGAAACTATCTACGGGGTCATTAGGGAAAATATTGAGGAAAATATTTAATGACCCACGCAATAGCACTATACCCATGTAACGTGTTTCAATCGTGAATAACAAAAAATTTGTCAAAAAAAATCAGCAATTGATATTTAGTTTAATTTATTAAATTTATATTTAAGTTTTAAAATGTTAAAATTAATTATATATTAATTTATTTAATTTTATTTGATTGAAAGGATTTTCCATGTATTACAATTCAAACAAAAACAACAATGACTACTATAACTCATACAAAAAAGAGATTTCAGAACGTGAAGCCTATAGAAAAGAAGAAAATAGACAAAAAATTATGAGACTACTTCTCTCGATCCTAGCACTTTCTCTTTTTATTCTGGCTACTTTTTACCTCTATAAATATTTTAACCCTGTACTTGATTCAAAAAGTAATCCCTTAGAAAAAATTGTTATAAGAGAAGAAGTACTTCCTATAAGTATTCAATTGAGTAACTCTAGTAAAGAAAGCACTCAAAATAGTCATACTCATACCACAGATGTAGCCATTCAGGAGAAGCAAAAAGTTGTTTCCTCCATGAATGAGAAAGATATTGCACTTATTGTGCAGATTATTATGTCACAAATGAATACAAAAATTGAAAGGTCCTTAGAAAAACAACTTGAAGAGGTTAATAACAAAAAATTTATCAATAAAAGTTTAAAAGAGACAAACCATTACAATAAAGTAGTTTTAACCAAAAATAAAAATCAAGAAATCAAGAATACAAAACTGATGGAACTAAGTACTAATTTAAACAATATAGTCAACGAAGAGGTGGATTCAAATTCAAATTACACACAAGAGATTACAAAAGAAGTATACTTTCGTAAAAATGAAATGCGTATTATTGTTGTTCAAAAAGGAGATACCCTTTCAAAGATTGCAAAAAAAGCTTATGGAGACTATAATGACTATCCAAAAATATTTTCAGCTAACCCTGAGATTATTAAAAATCCTGATCAAATCTTTGTCGGACAGCGTTTACGTATTCCCTCATAGAACTTAAGGTAAAAAACCTTAAGTTCCTCTTATCATTCTTTTATCAATCAACATTTTATAAGCACAATATGATATATTTAGCCTCATATAATATATCTAAAAGGATGATTAATGGATTATATGTTTGAAACTGGTTTTTTGGGAACAAGAGCTCCTTATTTTATGGATTTTGTTATGATTATGGTGGCATTATTGCCCTTCTTAGCCTTAGCTGCTATTGCCCTAGCTAAAATAAAATCTTATAAACTACATGCCTTAAGCCAATCTATTATTTTTGTGGTCTCCGTTATTGTGGTTGGCTACTTTGAATATGGTGTGCGTGCAGGTGGTGGTTTTGAAAAATTTATGGAGGGAAGTAATACTTCACATAACTACGCACTTTATGTCCTTATTTTTCACATCGCTGTTGCTGTTATCTCATTGCTTGTTTGGATTAAAACCATTTGGTCGGCCCGAAAGGCTGCTAAGGCTGGAACCCTACCGGGAACAGCTTCTTTGGCACATAAAAAAGCTGGACAACTTACCTTTTTAGGTATTTTTCTTACTGCCTTTACAGGCATATGGGTTTATATTCTTTTATTTATTTATTAATTTTTTAAAAGAGAGACATTCCAGCATCTCTCTACTTAAACTTTTTTCTAAAATAAATATCAATACTTTGTGACGGCACTGTTTTTTGGTGCTGTCCCACCTCTATTTTAATATTTTTACTCACATCATATTCTAAAATAAACGAATTCCCTTCCGTTGAATTTTCAATAATAAACATCGTATCCTCATTAATTTTTTTACCCACTTGAACAGCATACCCCTCACCTGTTCCATCATCTTTAACAAAAACTCTATCAAGTTCAACTTCATAGGCTAAATCCCGGGCTGCTTGATTCATAATAAATAATTGAACTTCTCTTCCGAGTGAACCCTGATTTTTTCCAAGGTTCGCTGAGGAAACACCTAAAAGTAAATAAGACAAAATATCTTTTTTAGGTAAAGGTGGTTCTGAAGAAAAAGTGATTTTTGGACGCTTTGCATTTCCATGAACATTAATGGTAATTAAAATATCAGTAAGTTCATGTTCAATCGTTAAATCTAACAGAGGGTTAATTTCTTCTCTTCCTTGAAATACAATGCTCGAATCAACCACGGTAAAAAACTTTGGAGATTGTTCTACCCGTCCACTGATTTCATCTACCTTTCCCAGTAGTTTTAATGCTTTTCCAAAAGATTTTTGTGCTTTAATATACGTATTAAACTTCAAGTCTATGTCTTTTGTTTTGTACTCTGCTTCTTTAGAGTAGATTCCTAAATCTATAAAAGTATCATTTAAAAATACATCATTAAGCTCTTTTAGTTTTTTATTTTTACTAACAATCACAACATCATTATCACGAGAAGGATCTAAAAACTTTGACTCATAAAAAACTCTTAATTTATCTAAAAATATCCCTCCTATAATCTTTTTTTTGCTTCCTGTTTGAATATAGTCAATATCACAAGAGAGTCTTGTCTTTCCATAAGCTGGATAACCTAAAGGTAAATCTTCTATTTGAACAATTGCTTTTAAATTTTCTTCTTTTCCATTACCTTTAATTAAAATTTTGGGATGCATATCCAAAAGAAGCTTTTTTTCTTCACCCAAAGAAACTAAAGCAGTTTGATTAAGATAAAATTTTTGATTCAGACTAGAATCTTTAAAGCCAATTGTTTCAAAATTTAACTTCTTAATTGAGAGTAACTCTTTTTCATAATGGGCATCAATAAGCAGTTTTCCTATAGCAAAACCAACAAAATCTAGCTTCTCCGAAACAAGTGTAGCCTCAACTTTTTCACCTCGAAGTGTTCCATTTAACCTCAGTCCCCCTTCAACCTTTAGTGGTTCAAATTTATAAAGAGCCAAAAACTCTTTTTGTAGCTTTGCTAAAGAATCCACTTTAAGTTTTGCGTTTATATTTTTAGATTTTAAATCACCTTTTATCTCAGCTTCTAATTCCTTAGTAAAGAGCGTTGCCTTTAAACCTTCTCTATTCGAAAGGGCATCTACCTCTAATTTAAACTTCTTATTAGCCTCTAGTAAACCTTTTACATTAAAATACTGTTCCTTTAAGCTCACATCTCCTTTTAAATCTAACTTGATAAATTTTCCCTTTAACTCTTTAGGAAGTTTAACAATTTTATGAGGATAAATGGCATCAGATTTCATTACAAAATCAAAGGTATTATAGTCTCTACTTAACAGTTTAGTTTGTAGTTTTTTAGAGCTAATATCTAAATTTAAACCTTCATTAGAAGTTAATATCTTTAAATTTAAAGGGGTTAATTCTCCTAAATTTATCTCCAAAGCATTAAATTTTGAAATTTTAAGGGAGGAGTCACTTAAAAGTTTTTTTGGATTTAGATACTCCCCAGAGAAATCACTCTCTAAGTTTAATGCCAATTTTTTTCCCTTTGCATTCAAGCTTAAAGC
>CACVAZ010000034.1:0-4121 GCA_902727995.1 uncultured Sulfurovum sp. | reverse complement strand
AAGCATTAAATTTTGAAATTTTAAGGGAGGAGTCACTTAAAAGTTTTTTTGGATTTAGATACTCCCCAGAGAAATCACTCTCTAAGTTTAATGCCAATTTTTTTCCCTTTGCATTCAAGCTTAAAGCACCCTCTACAAGCTCTTTTTCTAAATCAATTTCTATCTCTTTGGTCTTAAGATTTACTTTTGTTTCTATGCCTTCATAAAGCAATGTTGAAGAGGCTTTTGTTTCTAACTTTAGCTTTGTCATTGTTCCTTTAGCCGTTAAATACAAAGGAACAGAACCTCTAACACTAATATTATGCTCTTTTAAAATATCATTTAAATAAGCATCATAACCTAGCAAGTCAGTTTTTACCTCAAAATTTAAACTCTTTTCTAAATCATTAAAATTAAAATCACTGCTCCCTAAAAGTTCTCCTTTGGCTACAGAAGTATCAAAATGTGTTACAAGTTTTACTTTTGTATCTCCCCTTAAAGGGCTAACTGCTCCCTCTAAATCAAAATCTTCTAAATCTATGTCTATTTTATCATAAGACATTTTTAACTTTTGAACATTGACTTTAAAGTCAGTATCTTTCATGTCTCCTTTAGCCAAGATATCAATATTGGGAAACGTATCAATTTTTATATTTTGTTTTTCAAGCTCTTTTTTTATTAAACTATATTCTGTTAATTTTTTCCTACCTTTAAACTTTGTTTTTACCTCAAAATTTAAACTCTTTTCTAAATCATTAAAATTAAAATCACTGCTACCTAAGATTTCTCCTTTGGCTACAGAAGTATCGAAATGGGTTAAAAGTTTTACCTTGGTATCTCCTCTTAAAGGGCTAACTTCTCCCTCTAAATCAAAATCTTTTAAATCTATGTCTATTTTATCATAAGACATTTTTAACTTTTGAACATTGACTTTAAAGTCAGTATCTTTCATGTCTCCTTTAGCCAAGATATCAATATTAGGAAACGTATCAATTTTTATATTTTGTTTTTCAAGCTCTTTTTTTATTAAACTATATTCTGTTAATTTTTTCGTAGCTATGAGTTTGGTTTTTACATCAAATTTTAAACTCTTTTCTAAATCATTAAAATTAAAATCACTGCTCCCTAAAAGTTCTCCTTTGGCTACAGAAGTATCGAAATGGGTTACAAGTTTTACTTTTGTATCTCCCCTTAAAGGGCTAACTGCTCCCTCTAAATCAAAATCTTCTAAATCTATGTCTATTTTATCATAAGACATTTTTAACTTTTGAACATTGACTTTAAAGTCAGTATCTTTCATGTCTCCTTTAGCCAAGATATCAATATTGGGAAACGTATCAATTTTTATATTCTGTTTTTCAAGCTCTTTTTTTATTAAACTATTTTCTATTAATTTTTTCTTAGGTATAAGCTTCGTATTAAGCTCAAAAACCAAAGTCTGATTCACATCTTTTAAGTTGACAAATGCATCCATGTCCATCTTTAAACTGGCTACATTTGCTTCTACTTTAGAGTGCAGATTGACTTTAATATCTTGCTTTTCTAAATCATAATATCCATCAAGCTTCAATGCCTCTGTTCGAGCTTCATAAACGCCATACTTAGCATCTAAGGTACGACCTTTTAAAGTAAAATCAACTTTTTTAAGATCTCCTTTAGCCTCAATATCAACTTTAGGACTCGAAAGTAATGTTAGCTTATATTCTTCCAACATAGGAGAGATAAAAGACTTTTCACCTTCAACATTCGCTTTTAACTGAAATTTATTATTAACAATTTTTGCATCAAGGTCTATTTGTGTTACATTCGAATTAAGAAGAAGAAGAACTTCCCCTTTATGTTCTTTTTTCATGTCTGTTTCAAAGTTTTTCACACTTAGCTTTGCATTTTTAATATGATATTTATCATAGCTTGTATTTTGTAAAGAGAATAACAATTCATCGACAATGACTTTGTCAAAAGGTAAGTTAATACTTGTCTCATTGCTCTCTTGTGTACTAGCATTAACCTCCACCATAGAGGCTAAAAAATCTTTATCAATTTCAACATCACTGACATTCAATTCGTCAATATATAAAATCCTATTTTCAAGCTGATGTAAGTCAAATTTTAATGCCACAGAGTTTACTTTGACTTGCTCTTTATAATTCAAATCATGCACAATAAAACCAGAAAGTAAACTCCCTTCTATTTTTCCATATTCAATACCTTCTTTTTTTAAAGGTTTTTCTAAAGCCTTAAATAAAGTAGAAGGTGATTCCAAAAGAAAAAAAATGAACAAAGACACAAAAACTATAACTAAAATCAACCATGATAATAAATGATACAATAAAGATAATGGATTTCTCAAAATACCTGTCCTATTCCAAGATGTAAAGCTGGTGTATTCCCTTTGGTAGGATAACCAACATCAAGACGCAGAGGTCCGATAACAGATAAATAACGTAGTCCAAAACCAAAAGAGTTATACCACTCTCCAGAAAAATCATTAACAGCCTGTGACATTTTAGAACTGTCAACAAAACCTACAACTGAAAAATCGTTAGTAACATGGTAACGTGCTTCAAATGAAGCATCAATAACAGAAAGTCCTCCAATAGGATAGTCTCCACTATGTGCACCCAAATCACGATATTCATACCCACGGTTACTCATTGCACCCCCTAAAAAGAAATGCTTAAAAGGAGGAGTCTCTTCTGAAATACTTCCTAATTTGATTTTACCTGCTAAAACCACAGCATCAAACTTCTTAATGTACCTCGCCTCTGCTAAGACTTTAAAATAATCTATTTCAGAACCTAATTCTTTCATGGCTTTCTCCAAATAAAGAGAAACGAAATAACCATTTTTAGCATTCATCGCTGAATCTCTTTTATCAATTAAAACACGGTAAAACAATGAATTGATTAAGTAATTACCTGATAAAAAAGAGGGTATGCCTGAAGCAACTTCAGAATATTCTAGCTGAAATCCAAAGAAATGTTCTAAGTCAAAAAGTTTTTTACCAAAAGTCACTCGTTCCACAAAAAGATCTTCAACATAAGAATCATAATCCCATTGACTATAACTCAATTCATTTAAAAATGAAAAATCCCCTAAAACTGGATTTTCAAGTCGTGGATCATAATAAGAAGCTTTAGCCTCATATCCACGCTCTGAAATTTGAGCAAAAAGCTTTAATTGTCGTAAATTTCCAAAAAAGTTATGATCAGTATAAGCAAGTCCTCCTCTAAAGCCATCTTCGGTGTCATAACCAAAATTTGAGGCAAACTCTTTTGTTTTTCCTTCTTCCAATGTAATCTCGATGGGTGAAACTTTATCAGTACCATTGAAGTCAGGTTCTATTCTTATTTTGTCAAATACCCCTAGCCTATAAATATTGTCATAACTTTCTTCTAATTTTAAAACATTAAAAAGTTCACCCTCCGTATAAACTATTTGTTCTTCTATTAACAACTTATCGACTTTAGAGGAGTTGTTCAATTCCGTAGACCCAAAATAGTATTTTAAACCTTTTTCAATACTAAAGTTCACATCTACCCTATAAGCGTCTAAATCAACATAGGCTTTGGCTTGTAACTTATGTTGTGGATAACCAGTAGAAGACAAATGGTCACGTATTTTGTCTTTGGTCTTTGTAAAATCCATAGTTTTAAAACGTTCCCCTACTTTAAGTAAATTAAAGCTTCTAAATTCGTCATCTAAATTCATAGAAGTTGTTTTTATGGGTTCTCGTTTCTCAATATTAAGGTAAATACTATCGCCCTCAATCTTGGAGCTAATTTTAGCTTTATAATAGCCCAAACTATGGCTATAATTTTCAAGATTTTTAACAAAATCAACCACTTCCGTTTCTTTAAAGACAGGATTATCTTTCCAAATTTTATAAATAGGAGGATACTCAATATGACAAATTTTCAAAAGCGTAGACCGATCAAAGTCACCAGCCAAGAAATCAATATCACCTGTAAATTCAATCTTCGTTAATGTTTCATCACTCATTTGAGCATTCAAATAAAAGGTTAAAAAAAATATAAATATTAACTGTTTTTTCATAACTTGAATAATAGCATAATTAGCTAATAAGAAATTAATATTTAAATTAATTGATAAACACGTCTTGAAATTACCTCCCCACCAAT
>CACVAZ010000033.1 GCA_902727995.1 uncultured Sulfurovum sp. | reverse complement strand
AATAACTTTAGTTTAAGTGAAATAACCTATACTTTCACTCTTATTTACTTTTGATCGCGTAACTCAGTGGTAGAGTACTTCCTTGACATGGAAGAAGTCGTTGGTTCAAGTCCAATCGTGATCACCACACTCTCAAATACTACTCAAACATACCAAAATACTTATACTTCGGTCTCTACTCAAAACATTTTTTCAACAATTTTAATTAAATTAGGGTGCATTGGTCTTGCACTTAATTTTAGTCTTTTCTTCAAAAAAGCCCTTTTTGCATACTTTTATTGCCGAGTTTTTGCCGAGACAACTAGCCCTCCCTAATCACTTCTATCACTTAATTTTTAAGTGAATTTAGAAGGATTATTGTTTATTTCTAAATTTTCTTAAGAATTAAAAATTCTGAAAATATGAACACAAGGAAATATTATGCAAATTAGATCAACCATTGCCGAGTGGCAAATTCAAGAGTTTCTCGAAGTTTTGAAAAAAAACAAGATTAAAAAAAACAGTATTAAGTATGTAAAGCATTTATTTATGTTTGGAGAAGCTAAAGCAAACGCTCAAGCTTCTGAAGGTCAAGCTTCTTTTAATTATGATGAATTTGTGAAAGCTTACAAAAATTACTGGAAACTATCATGATCTCCAAAAAAACAACCAATATCGATTGGAAACAAATAGAAGAGGATATTTATCATCCTTGGTTTTCTGTACACTTTAAATTAGATGGTCATACCATAGATGTTCAAAAAGGTAGGATTTCAGCTACAAAGTCTACTTTTTCTATTTATATTGATGGTTATATAAAATATGAATGGAATCCCGATAATTTCCCAATTATTACTAAAGTTTGGTATGAAATGAAACGTAAGGTTTATAAGAAAAAAGAGGTAGATACACTTACTAAAATATGGGGTAAAAGAGAGGTTGCAAAACGTTATGACTTTTCTAAAACTTACTCTACTTTTTTACCAACTTTTAAAAATGAAAAAACATTTTTAAGACAATTCAAAAAGCTTGAGGGATTAGAGCAGATTGAAAGTGAAGGTGTATAGCAGATGATAACCCAAAAATCAATTCAAACCATAAAAACTAACATGGACATCGTAGACATTGTAAGTAACTACATAGAGTTAAAAAAGTCAGGGGCAAACTTTAAAGCATGTTGTCCTTTTCATGGAGAGAAAACAGCGAGTTTAGTTATTTCTCCAGCAAAACAAATCTTTCATTGCTTTGGCTGCCAAATTGGTGGTGATACTATTGAGTTTGTACGAGAGTATGAAAAGTTAAGCTATCCAGAAGCCTTAGAAAAGATTGGGGACATGATAAATGTCTCTTTAGAGTACGAAGCTGGTGGTCAAAATCATCAAGAGTACAAAAGAGTCATGGAACTAGTAAGTGAATTTTATGCTCGTAGTCTTAATGATGAACATCGAAACTATTTGTACGGCAGAGGGTTAACAGAAGAGAGCATTAGGGAGTGGAAGATTGGTTATGCCCCAAGAAATCCAAATACACAAAAGTTTTTAGAACAAAATATGTTACCACTGCCAATAGCACAAGAGCTTGGTATTATGGCTACGTCTGAAAATAGAACTTATGCACGTTTCTCTGAACGTATTATGTTTCCTATACAGAGTCATACAGGACATACCATAGGTTTTGCTGGTCGTACACTTAAAGAAGAGTCTAAAGTAGCAAAATACCTCAACAGTCCAGACACTAAGTTGTTTGACAAGTCTTCTATACTTTTTGGATTTGACAAAGCCAAAGAAGCCATCTATGCTACAAAACAAGCCATTTTACATGAAGGGCAACTAGATGTCATACTTACTCATCAAAATGGCATTAAAAGTACCATAGCAACGCAAGGAACGGCATTAACTGAAAAACATCTACCGATACTTAAGAAAACAGGTGCAAAAATCATCATAGCCTATGACGGAGACAATGCAGGAAAAACAGCAGCACTTAAAGCAGCCGTTTTACTTAGCATCCATGAATTTGATGGTGGGGTAGTATTGTTTTCAGAAGGAACAGACCCAGCAGAAATGATGAGTAAAAATCAAGTGGACCAGTACAAAAATCAGATAGAAAATGCAACCCCTATCATAAACTTTGTATTGATTAGTATCAGAAACAAATACAATCTTGTAACAAGTACTAACCCTTATGACAAAGTAAATGCATTAAAAGAGTGTTTAGACTATTTAAGAGAGTTAAATCCTATTGTTGCAAGTGACTATAAACCCTATGTAGCTGAACTTTTAGGAATCAACGAGCAAGAACTTAATTTTCAAAAATCAAAACAAGTTATTCAAAACAATGTTATGCAAAAGTCAACTTCAGAAGATGCTTTATTGCTCACCATGTATCACATGCCAAACTGGATTCAATGGTGTACCAGTGTATGTGATATTAAAGCTTGGTTTAATCAGGAACTTTATCAAAGTATTGTTTCTCACAAAGTAACCCAAAATATGATGTCCTCACTTTTACTAAGAGATGATATTATGCAGTTAAGCAAAGAACAGTTCACAGCATTGGTAAAGCAAAAACAGAAAAAGTTTCTTTTAGATTTAAAAAAAAGTACTAATGATTTTTCTGAGATAGTTTCTATAAATAATAAATTGAAAGAGGTTAGTTAAGATGAGAGTTTTAATAATTACTTCACTCCATGAAACAGAAATGAAGTATATATCATGAGAATAACAATTACAGAAAAACAAGCAAGTGTTTTACAAGCAATTTTAGAGAACTCTATGAATAGTGATATTGAAAATGAAAAAACTGTTGCATATACTCTATTGAAACAAATTATAAACGAGAAGCATAAACATTCAAGTGAAAAACAAAAACATGCTGCCAAAAAAGCAACAAAAACAAGAACTGCAAAAGCTAAGAACAAAATAGAAAATGCAGTAAATCTTTTAAGATTAGAAAAGAAAGAGATAACCACCTATAGTGTTTCACTAGCAAGTGGTTGTAGTTTTAATACTTGTAAAAAATATAAACATTATTGGGAGAATTAAATGCTAAGCTATTTCAGCCTTAGCATTATTCAAATTCGCCTTACTCATCATCTCTTCTATCTGAGCCTGTTTCTTTTGTAGCTCCAGCATCATATCTTGAAGCTGTAGTTGTTCAACTTGACTTGGCTCTGTTGGTGTTTCACTTGCTTTATTTGCTAACTCATCCATGACCCTTTGAGCCTCTTTGGCTTGATGCGAATCTACATCTCTAAGCATAGAAGGCACAAGAGCTTGTGCCACTGTAGGGTCAAGTATCTTCATTACCTCTGCCCAACTTTTCATTTTTTCGTTTGCTCCACCACGGTTAAACGGTACAGACTCCAGCACAAAATCATAACGATTCGTAGACAAGATATTTTTTTGTTTAGCTTGACCTTTTATATAAATCATCCTGCCTTGTGTATCTCTCTCATAATCATTAATCACAAAATTTTCTCTTTTACCATCGATGTCTGTAATGCTAAAGACTTGTTCAGCTGTAAAGTACTCTTCTATTTCTTTAGTACTTATTTCTGCTGTGTCTCTGTCTGCTTCGGTTGAAACAGTCATGAACTTTTGTAGACCGATTAAACCAGCATTTTGTTTTATTTCTAATGCCACACCACTTTGACGGGTTGTTGAGCTACCCATTAATTCAGGATTTACCCCCATGACCTTAAAAGCCTTTGCTCTTTCATTTTGAACCAGTTGCATCAGTTGGGCTATGTCATTACGGGTACTTATCTCTTTTAGTCTTCCTTCTTTTAGAGTTCCATCGTTTACTTTCGTAACAGAGTTGTCTAAAGAGTACTCACTTTGAAAACGGTCTATGTCATCAACAGCCGAGGCTTCTACTAACATCTTGGTAGAACCCAACATATTAATGAGACGGAGCATAATGTTATTTATTTGGTCTTGAAACGGAAAGATATCTCTGTACATACCAAAGTACTCTTTTTGTTGTGTGTATTTTAGTTTACGTACAGCAACATTAAAACGCTCTAACTTAGAGTAGGGCATGGGTTTATCTTCTAGTAATGCATTGTCAGCCCAAATAGCAATACGTCTTTGACCTGTTGCATCTTTATACCAGGTACGTGTAACTCTACTCATGTCAGACTTGTCAGCAGAGAGTTTTTCGGCTTCTCTACCAAACAACTGAACTAAATGATCTTTAAATACCAAACGTGAATGATGAAAATAACGCATGTCAGACATATCAGGTTTTCGTGCATACATATCTATAAAACATTCAAGAGCTGGTAAATGAGTATGATTTAACTCATAAAGCTGTTTACCCTTGGCATCGTACTCGTTTAGAGGTGAAACAGTAGATTCCATGGCACAAAAACCAGCAAGGCGTAAATCCATATCAGCACGGTTTTTGTTTGCCCACCACTCAGTAGAATCCAAAGCTGTTCGCAAAAGCTTTGTGATAATACTCGCACGTTCTGCATCATCGGCATTACGAGGATGAACATTTATCTCTTGTTTTGTCATCAGCTTCATACCCTCTATGGAGCTGTCCATCTCCGAAAAGATATTTTCCCATCGTTCAGGTTGTCCACGTTCTGCCAAAACAGCTTTAACATCATGAGGTAACTGATTACCCTCTAAATACTCATAAGCTCTACGTGCCTCACGACGTGACCCTTCCGAGAGTCTTAGAGATTCATCGAATATTTTTTTTAGATAAGTTAGTAGTGTTACTTGGTTCATTGTTTATCCTAAATTACTAATATATAACTTTTGCTTGAGTAAGTAACCTTCTAATGCCCAAATTTTGTTTCTAGCATTTTCTTTAGAAATTTCTCTACCGATTTTTTCATTAAAATTTTCAGGAGAAGCAGCAGCTGATTCTCCTGAAACGGTAAAACCATTTCTAAGTGTTAAGACGCAGAGGGTTAATGTTGTGTTTGGAACAATATGATAATACTCATCAATGATAATATTATCTATATGTTCAGGGTTTAATCTTGGAGCATTTAAACCTAATTCTTGTAATTTTTCTTCTGTTTTTTTTTCATTCATAATATGTTCCTTTAATTTGTCTTTTCTTAGGTACCAAGTAACACTACTAACTCATCATCTTAAAAAACATCATCTGGACTTACATCATCAAGTGGACTGCCATACGCTTTATTAATCTCAGGCTTCAACTGCTCATGCATCGCTCTAAGTTCATCATAAAGCCCATCATATTCAACACTTCTCGGTACACCATTACGCTCTAGGTCAAAGAGTAGGGCTTTAAATTTTTGGGGCTGTATCTCATTACCAAACTTCAAATCATTATGACTCATCAAATAATCTCTTAAGCTTTTTAACTCATCAATCTCTTTGGTTCCCACATTACGGTACTTAGCAGGAAAGAGATTAATCTGCTCTTTTTCTAACTGCTTGGGTAATCTATTGGCTACTTTCTCTTTGGCTTTCAAATAACGCTCTATGTCAGCAGTAGTGCCTTTACCCTCTTGAAGTGTACGTATGGTACGTGCCAATGTTGCCGTAGTATCATCTCCGTGTAACTTCTGAACAGCCCTAAGCTCTGTAATATCAGGAACCACAAAGTCAACTACTTCACGTGCCTTTAACTCCTGCTCTTTGGCAATACGCTCTTGAATCTCATCGAACTCTTTGGCTGCCTGTTCTTGTTTGGCTACATTGTCAGCTTTTAAAACTTGATTGTGAACTTTTATAAGCTCCTTCAAGTGTGTTCTTGACTTCATATCAATGGTATTGTCAGCACTTAATCTTTTGGCTAAGTCTACAGGGGTTCTACTCTTTTTTAAAGCAGAGCCAATGTGCCGTTGAAGAGCCAAACGTTTAGGTGTTTCACCAAAAGGAATAAGGGTCATTACGTACCTAAAAACCTTAGAAGTAGTCGCAACCTCTAATCGTCCCTGTACACTAGAACCAATCCCTCCAGCGTTTACCATTTCAGAAACACTTTTTACACTTTTACTAAGATCATAATCGTGACGATACTTTTTATAAATATCTTCAACCAAATCCATAGAACGTTTTGCACCATCATTTTCTACAAATGGTTTTAACGCTGTAAATTCATCAATAGCTTTAGCATAGTCAATCACTTGTAGTTCACTATTGCTACCTTTGGTGAACTTATCAAGTACAGCACTTACTAAAGTTTCTTCCATCTGGGTTCTTTCTTCGCTCCCCAAGTTCTTTAGCAGTGCTTGTAACTCTTTACCATCATCTTTAGCATGGTTAAGTAGACCCTTTAGTCTATCATCAGAAGATTTATCATTACCCATAAGAGCTTTGTAAATGCCACTGTCTTGAACATCATACATCTCTTTATAAGCACCTCTAGCATCATCAAAGTATCCTAAAAGCTCTTTACTTATTTCAGGAGTTAGATTATTGCTCATGGCATTTTCTACTTCATTATCAATTCCTTTTATCAAAGCTCTAAAAGCATCTTTGTCAGGTTTTAATTCAAAAGCAGTTTTGTTTTTACGGTAAAACTTGTTCATCATTTGCCGTACGTCCAGTAGAGCATCAATATTTTTTTCAACTCCTAAACCATCATTACTTTTTTCAATAATGTTTTCAACGGCTTTAGACATGCCATTAAAACGCTCTTTAGCAAAAGGGTCAGCAACTCTTTGTTCTAAATCACCCAGAACTTTTTCAAGCCCCAAGTCATCTAATTCAAAACGATAATCTGTCTCTTTAAAAGCGTCATTAAACGTATTTCTCATGTCAGAGTACTGTTTTTGTACTCTTTGTTCATAGTTACCAACAGCTTCTTTTGCTTTTGTACCTGTAATCCCATCTACACTGTTTAAAACTTGTTTTGCACGTCCATCAATGCTTTTTTCAAGTTCCAATGCTCCTTTGACGTTTCCAGCTAAGGCATCTTTAATCACACCAGCACCTTGAGGGTGACTCATGGCTGTGGCTAACATCTCTTCTTTAGCTTGAGCATTCCCCAATGTATCTAAAGCACCATCACTCACTTGAGTTAATGCACCTTTAAGGTCACCACTTTTTGCTGTAGTAACAGCATCATCTATAATATTACGTTCCTTACCATAAGCCTCTTTTTGTGCAGCGTTCATTTGAGCAAGTGCATCATCTATATAAGCATCATCTACACCAAAGTCAGACTTTAAAATCTTTTTGGCTCCATCGATGTTTCCATTAATAATATGGTTATAAACTTTTTTACTTACATCAGCAGGTAAAGAAAGGGCTTTACCACCCACAGATATAACAGTACCAGCCACAACCCCACCAGCCACATCTAAAGCAGCAGCTTTATTAACTTCTCTAAGACGTTGAGCCATAGTAAGCTTTTCACCTGTTTCAATAGCACTCATAAACTGGTCACCTATGTTACCAAGCCCAGCACCCAAAGCACCCCCAACCAAAGAACCAACTATTTTACCTTTGGTTCCACCTACCTTTGTCGCATCAAAACCTTTTTTAGCTCCGACCATAGCACCAATTATTTCAGCTTTATCAGCAAATATATCAGCACTCATGGTTTTAACCCAATCTTTGTTAAGTTGCACCTGTTTACCATCAGCAGTTTCTACATAGTACTTACCATTGTCATCGTCAAATAAAACATCTTTATAACCCATTTTGTCTACTAAAAGATGGGTTAAGTTATTATTATAAGTTTCTACATCTTCTTTTTTGGCTTCACCTATGCCTATGCTATTTAACCCAGAGGCTGTTTTGGAAAGCATTCCTATCTTTTGATAAGTGTCAAAAGTTACATCATCTTCAGGGGTAAATACTTTGTTAATGTCATCTTTAAGTGTAGGAGCATCAGTTAAATCTACATCTACAGGAGAAATAACCGTAGCAATGTTTTCAGCTCCTATGGCAAGAGGTTGTAAAATCTCTTCACCTAACTTAGTGGCTGTTTTTTTAACCTTTTCCCATAGACTTTTTTCTTTTGGAGGAGTATTATCATTTACATCAGGCACAATGGAGTGATCTATGTTGTCAGCTGCTAAAGTTGTTGGGACAGAACTCTTTTTCTTCTTTAAACTCAACATCGCATCAAGAGCAGCATCACTTAGACCATTTAGAGTTTCATCATCAATCTTACCATCACTTTTGTATTTAAGTAGGGCATCAAGTTCATTGTCGTTTAGATTTTCAAACATACTATAAATCTTGTAAGAGTTTTATTTTCTCTTCTCTACTCATTGTTGTAGCTTGGTTGGGTGTGCTTGTTGGTTTTGGCTCTTGGCGTAATGAACGAAGTTTTGTAGGTTTTGGACTTTTTTCTTCTTTATTATTTCCTCTAAACCCATCAGCTTTTACTATAAGCGAATCAAGCTTACCTAGCATATTTTTTAAGTCTTTACTTTCGTACCCTGCTAAATTTTGCATGTTGATTTTAGAAGAAAGTTCTTTTTTAAGATTTTTAGCAGAAGTATAGATTTGGTTCTTATAAGACTCTTCTCCATCAGATATAGTGGGCATGTATTTACGCATAAGTGCTTGTTCATTTAGTGCGTAATTTGCTCCAAATCCAAACGCATCTTTTAGAGAAGATTCTATACCAGATATAGCAGCATCATGATTAGAACGTTTTTCCGTGTCTCCTATTCCAAATTGGCGTTTTACCCATTGTACGGAGTCCATAGAGTCTATGGCTCCTACATTTGAGCTGTCATAGTTGTCCATAAGACTCTCAAGATGTTTACCAGCCGTTTCAAGTCCAGCCCATTTCTTAACAATGTTCTGAGATATCTTTTTTCGGTCTAAAGTAAGAGCTTGTTCTTTTTTCTCTGCTACTTCTTCTCTTTGTAACCCACCTATCAAAGCCCCTAATGTTGCTGGGGTAGCTCCTGAACTTAAAGCTTTTGTAGCAAGTGAAATACGTTCAGGGTCTTCAAAACGTCCTATACGTGTACCAAGACTTCTTAAGTAGCTTTTCTCTTGAGTGCTGTACTCTCTACCCAAAGGTTTTAAAGCTTCAGGTTCAGTAGCTTTAGGCTCTGTTAACTCATTGTCCCATACTATGCCTGTTATATCTTCTACTTTAGTTCCCATACTCTATGCTCCCATCACTGTATTGAATCACTTTTTTACCATCTTTCATCCCTGTACGTACAATGGTTTTCTCTTGCTCTTTTGGTTTATTTCGTTTAGAAATATTTTTGTTGAGTTCTCTCAAATCTGAGACAGGAGCAATGATAGTTTTTTTAGACTTTTTTTTGCTTCTAGCAATATCAACTTTTTGTTGCTGTATTCCTAAACTTTTATTGTTATAGTTTATATTCGCATTGGTACGTTTTTCACTAAGACCAAACTCTTTATTTTTCATGCCTTGGTTAAAGTTCAGGTTATCAATGTTTGCATTGGTACGTTTTTCACTAAGACCAAACTCTTTATTTTTCATGCCTTGGTTAAAGTTCAGGTTATCAATGTTTGCATTGGTACTTTTTTCATTAAGACCAAACTCTTTATTTTTCATGCCTTGGTTAAAGTTCAGGTTATCAATGTTTGCCTCTCCTATTTCCGTGTCAAGATCTAGCTTTTTATCAGCACGAGTATCTGCTTTTTTAGAACTGTTCATCTTCTCACGAATTGACTCTAAATTAATTTCTTTTAGTTCTTGATTGTCTCTCATGCTCATGTAGTCAGAAACCCCTTTACCTAAAATGGTAAAAGCATTTTCTTTACTAGGTTGAAGCATGTAGGCTAAATTGGGGTTAAATTGGTCATTTATTTGCATAATATTCCTTTTTTCTAAACGCTAGGAGCCGTTTTAAGCGTGTTCTATACTTTTGAACGTACCAATGGAAGCAAAAAACGATTTAAGAGGCTTAGTAACTCTATGACTGAGCCAGCCATACACAAAACTCTCATTTTTCATGTTTCGCTCTGCCAAAGTAATGTATCTTGCTGTTTGTAAGCCGTTTAAAGCGACAACAAGAACTTCTTCACCTTCTTTTCCACGTCCTTTTAAATACAGTCGTAATGATCTAATTGTTTCTCTACCAATCTTACCATCTACATTAATATCTCTATAGTGTTTAGCTTTATTATTTAAAACGTTTAAACAACGCTGTAAAAATATAGCAGCTGTTTTCGTTCCCATATTTACACCTGTATCAGCCAATTCTTTTGTTACTTCATAGCTAAGCTCTTCAACTTTACTAAGATTCTGAGCATCCCAAAAAGTAGCAGCATAAATTTCAAAAGCTGTAGCACGAGACAAATAACGCATATCACCACGATAACCATGAGAGTATGCAGTCTCTTTTGTAATACCATGCATCGTTTCGCCACCCGAATCATCTTTATGGTTTACATAACCACCCTCAACAGTAATAATTTTATTAATTGTTTTTTCTTTTAAAGTCATGCTTTACTCCTTCATCTTTTTAGTTATTTTCTCAAAACCTCTACTACCGAAATACGCGATTGTTACAGTTGTCACAATGGTTTCCAGGATAGGAATATAAGACTCTTTTACAGTGAAATCACTAATGTTTCCATCAAAAAGAATAATAATGGTAATTAGGACATAGGACCATATAACAATAGAAGGACGTACTAAACGCGTGAGCATGTTTTCATTATCACTCTGCCATCTTTTTGTTATTTCTGTCTCGTGCTTAAGATAGTTATTTTCACCCTCAAGTTGAGCGTTAATCTTAATTTTTACCAATTCATTCTTAAGAGCTTCACGTTCTTCATCACTGGTTACAAGGTTATCAATGGTTGTTCCTACACTAGTAACAACTTTGTCAAGTCCACCTGTGAATATGTCTGTTAAATTCATCTTTTTTATCCTTTCATGGTTGCTTGAACTAGGGTAAAAATCACCCCAGCCATGCCAGTAAATAAAGTAGTACCGAACCAAAAGAATATTTTTCCAAGTAAATCAATACGTTTATGCAGTACTCTTCGACCCTCATCATGCTTTTCGTTCGCATGAATCATCTTTTGTTCTAACTCAACATTTTTCTTTATTATCTCTATTAACTCTTTTTGCAAGAGTTTTAATTCAGAGACATCTTGACCAACACGTTTTAATCTTTCTTCAAAATGTAGTAGTTTTTCATCAGTCATGTTTAGCTCTAAACTTTTTAATCTTCATAATATTCTGCTTACGCACATAACGCTTACGACCACCTACACGAACACCTATAAACATGATAGACGCAATAGGAAAAGTAATAATAAAGCTTGAAAATCTAACAGGCTCTTTCTCTCTCAATGAAGTTAAAACACCTACAAATAAATCATTATCTGATTTTATACGCGTCTTACCACTTTGTGAGTAGTCCTCATCGTGCTTACAGCAATAAGTTTCCCACCAGCCTTCTAGCCAATAAGTACAACAGTTTTTACTCATCATCGAACCTCCATCAAATTATTAAAAGCTTTTTTTTCTTCCAATGATGCTATATAGATTTTTAAATTATATTTACCATTTAGTTTTTCCGTAATTGCATAAGGTATATTAAAAAACTTATCATCATTAATAAACTTTTCACTAAAACTTAAGTCTTTAAAAACGTGTCTTCCATCTTCATCTAAAACATCATAAGTAACAATATATTTTTTAAGATCTAAAAGCTGTCCAGCTTCATCTTTAAATTTTATTTTTATTTTCGCATCAGAACCACGAACAATTACTTCTTTTATCTCATTCTCATAATTAAGATTATTTAAGTAGTTCATTTCTATTCCTCTATTATTTCTAATTCTATTGTTTTGTTTTCTAAAACAATTTCTAATGTTTTTTTCTCTAGGGTTATTTCTACTTCGACAAGTAAGAAGTTTTCTTCTCTACTCTCAGAAATTGATTTTAAAATCGCTTCCTGAGAAAGCTCCATAAGACGTGTAAACGTTACAGAGCTTAAATTGGTAGTCTTAATCACGACTACTCTGTATTTCCTGCTGTACCATTATCATCAATATCAGCTGCATCAATGTTCGTTGGTCTTGTTGCTGGAATCACAAAATTAGTAGTCAAATCAAAAACCAATGAACCTTCAGATTCCACATGTGGAGTCTTAGTAGTCACACCTTTTTTAGTAGCAGTTGTAAAACCAAATACATCTTTTTTTTCAACTGCATAACCTTTAATAGCTCCAACATAAACAGAAGTATGCTTGTCTGTTACATCATCCATGGTATGTGTTGCTGCAAGAGTTGCTGTAGTATCGTCTGTTAATGTAACTTTAACACCAGAAATTGCATTATTTGCATCTCTAATAATATCAACTTTTTTAATCTCAGGCGAAGATGCAATAGCACCAACCACACTCATAATTGTGTAAGCTGTTCCACCAATATCTACAGTCATTCCCTCATAGAGAGATTGTAGATCTACATTTTCTAATAACTGTAGAATCATTGATTCAATTTGACCTTTTTCTAGGTCATCCAAAATACCAGCTTTAGTTCTAGCTTCTTCTGCAATTGTTCTTGCTTCAGAAATTAATTGACGAACAGCTTCATCGTTATAAGTTTCATTTTCAGCTTTACCAACAATCGCCTCAATCATTGCCAATTTAGATTCTGTATCTAAATTCCCAAGTTGTGCCATGGTTACTGAGCTGAGTAGTTCTGTAGTTTTCATTATTATCCTTATTGTTTATATGAACTAGAGTAACGACATAGCTAGTTCTACCCTATGCCGTTGCTCTAATTCACGGTTTTTCCAAGAGATTACTCTTGGAAAAACTCATTTCTTTTTGTTGCAAAGAAAACCGAAATTTCCCCGAAATTTTCAGGGGTCATCTCAAACTTTGTACCATTAGCAAATCTAAAAACAGTTTTTGTAAAAAGTCCATTTTGAAACCCCATTGCTACTGCCATCATGCCGTTTTGGTCGGATTCTGTTAGAGAGATTGAGGTTCCTTTGTAGTCGGTGTTCATTTTTCTCTCTGCTCTCTCTCTTTTAGCAGCAAGTCGTTCCGTTTCATCAGCTTCTACTGCTATTACATCGACCCCATATTCTTCAAAAATTTGTTTGTTTTCTACTGTGTCCAAATTATCAAAAACTTGTCCATCTAATGTGTATTTTTCTATTATCATAATTTTCCTTTTAGTCTAAAGATATATTTGTGCTAAAGTTTTTAGCCACACCATTTACTATTTGTAATCCATAGACTAAGTCTTTCCAAGTTCTATTTTCAGATTCCAATGTCACGCCTGAAGCAGAAAGTGAACTTCCTGCTTTTGTTGAGATAAGTCCGAAATCTCCATTGTCCACTACTTTTAATCCGTAGCCTAGTGCCAATGTATTGTTGTCAGCAAAACCAGTATTACTCGAGCATAAAAATGTCGAATGGGTTCGTGTCTGTCCGGGAAAAGTTTTAGAAAGAAGAGTCAAAGTTGAACCTGATAAATTATTCCCAGAAATGCTTACAGATGAATTTGAACATTTTAATCCAAATAGTAATGTATTATCTGAGTCGTAAAACTTCTCTTTAAGCTGAAGATTGTGACCGTTTACATTAATTACAATGCTAACATTATCCTTTGTTATATCTCTGTCCCAAACAACATCTTCTGTTAGCGTCAAAAAGATAGCTCCCCCACTCGGCAAGAGTGCTAGTTTTTCCCAAATTGTTGTGTTGTCTACAGAAAAGGATTTTCTAAAAAAAGACGGTACCCCTCCATTTATAAAATCATCAACCTCCCTCTTCTTCTTAGCCAAATTCCCAATAGTTTTATCCACCAAGTTTCCATCATCATCTATATGTTGCACTGTCACATCTTGTGCCGTATCACTCACGAATAAATCGTGAAATTTATCGTATTGGCTCTTCATAGCCACGTACAATTTATTTGGTATAGTCATCTTATTCTCCTAAACTTTTTAATTTTAAAATATCCATCATCTCATTATTCTCTTTCATGTAAGCAGAAAGAGCAATGTTCGATGGACTAAACTCATCTGCATTCCAAGAGATAGGGAAACGAACCCTTACACTCTCTTCTATGCCATCTATCTTAGGAAGTGTTATATAAATCCCACTTCCCACATTTTTTGTTACTTCACCCCTTATATTGGTAACGGCTTTTACCCCTGTACCAGTATCAGCAGGGTCACCAGCACCATAACTCTCAAAAAACTCTGCTGGAGTGTGATAAAAAGCACTATTGGCTTTCATTCCACTGTAAGGGTTCTCTAGTGTTCCATTCCCTGCTATGGAGTCTTTTAGCTCCAAGTCATTAGGGTTCCATGTTTCTAAAGGCGTTCTAAGAACCATTTCCAAAGGAATTAAGTAACTAGTCCCCTGCACTATCTCTTCAGCTTCAGTATGAGCCACAATCAGTGTAGGGTCATTCCATCCACTAGCATAAGTCCCACGTCCAACTGCATCAAAAGCCATTTGATACTTTCTATGATATCGTGCTTTATTTTCTGGAGTCACAATATCATAATTATCTATCGTCTTAAACGTTTCAATATTTTCACTTAAACCTCCTAATCCGGGTATATTGTTAACAATCTTGTCAATATCATTATCGCTCAGAGAAAACTTCGCTGTTCTATCAAAATAATCAACATCTCCAAATCTAGCACGATTCACTAAGTCATCTTTTTGCTCTAAAATCTCTGTAGCTAATTTTCCGTTGTAGTCAGTCACTCTGTGCGTCAAAATTCGGTACATTTTAACAGCATAAGTAGTTTCCCCACTGCTATTTTCCATCTTAGAGGCGATTGGAATAAAAGGAATGTTTTCAAAACGTGCCTTTTTCCCTTCACTTCTCATTTTAAAATGATTATAAGCCAATTTTGAAGCCGAAGTAGTGCCATAAGTATGTCTAAAGCTCTCGAAACTGTCATTAATGGCTCCTGTCAAAGACTCCACCTTTAGCCAATATGATTCTAAATAAACTATGTCCCAACCAAACAACTCTTTTTCATCTTCATCTAACGCACCATTAAGATAACGTTGGAAAAGGTTTTGCATGTTCTCTACCGTGTAACTATAGTTTGGCACACTTGGTGCTTCATTTTTTACAGTTTCCATAAAACTAACACTCTTGGTAAAGAAACGGTAATCATTGTGTCGTGTTTGACCTATGTAGCCATTAGCATTGTACGTATATTCACCCATTCCACTCATGCCCTCATAGTTGTTGTGCGTGTGGATGTCGTCCACAGCATATCGTGTATCTATGGGTTGGTCTACAGGGTCATTAGAAAAATAAGAGCCTTGTTTAACGGTCATTATTCCTGTGTTCTTCTCATTTCGAACAAACTCTGCTAATGTTTCAGTCGCTTGAAAAGTTAAGATTTTTCCATCTTTTTCTAACGCTTCTAAAGTATCAATACGTTTTTCTAATTCAGATATATTTGAGTTAATGGACTCAAGCGCTTTAACATGTGCATCAATCTTATTAGTAATACTTCTAACAAACGCATCATATTGTGTATTTTTCTTTGCTTGAGTCAATAATTCAAGCTGAATATGTGCCTTAGCTTCACTTAGATTGTTAATGCGCTCATCAATCGCTTCTTTAGTGTAATAGGTACTATCGGGTGCAATGTTTTGAATGTCAGTTACAAGTTCTTGCATTACACCGTTATTCTCTTCAAGAATAAGTACAATATCATCTACAATTTTTTGAGCTTTAGCATTCAACTCAAAATAATTGGTATCAGCTTTAATTGTGTTCGCATCATTCCTTGGAATCACTATCGTTAGTTCATAAGCACTCATAGTTCACCTCTAATTTCATATATAACCCCTGTACGCATTGTATAAATCTCCTTGTGAATTTGGTAGACTGAACCTACTTCTTTAAGTGCTTCATACATAGTTTTAGTTTCATCTCTGTAGTCTCTACCCTCACTTAAAAAAGTGGTAGATTTCTCTTCAAAATCAAGAGACAGAGCTTTGGTTTCATCTCCATATCTCTTCGCATCAGCAGAAGCCTTTATAGCTGTATTAGCCTGCTCACGAACAATAGGAACAACACTTTCAACAAAGTTAGCCTTAATGTTTACTAGTTTTTTTGCTTCTGTGGAAGAAACAGCACTTTGAAGAGCTTCATTTCTAGCTATCTCTACTTCACTGGATCTTCGTAAAAGAAGTGATTTAATCTCATCTATATTATCTGTAGAAATCGCTATAAACTCTTTAAGTTCATTAACAATTCCTACAATCTCTATTTTTCTATTATCAATATAATTTGAAACGCCATCTACATGTTCAGCACGTTCAGAAGCATACAAAGCCGATAAATGGGCTTGATTCGCATCAGCATTAGCTTCTCGTGCTTTTTCAATGGAAATATCTTTTGCACGTGTTGCTATTTCAGCACTCTCTTTGGCAATCCTTGCATTTTCAGGAGACAGTTTAATAAGTTCAATATGTTCTAAAATAGGATTCGTATTAATCTTAATCCATTCAGCCCTCTCACTTGCATAAAGTGCCGATAAATGGGCTTCTTTTGCATCGTCATTGGCTTCTCGTGCCTTTTCAACAGAAACACTCTTCGCATTTTCTGAAATAATCGCAAAACGTTCTGCATCAGAAGCATTTTTTAAAGATGCACTAGCATTAGCATAAGCATCTTTTACAGCTTGAATGTTTTTGGACACTGTTTCTATGTCATTTGTGTAAGGAGTAATGGCAATAATGTCATCTGCTATAGGAGCAATAACTTTTAATTCATTGTCAATAGAAGCAACAATTAAAAGCTCATCTTTGATATCATATAGATTATTAACAATCTGTGCAAATCCAGCTTTATTATTACAGTTCTTCATAGACTAATCCTTTATCAATCTCACACATTCGCTCATCAACACTGTTCCCATTTCCAAAAGCAAAATAGTCACATAGAATTCTTTTCTCTTCATTACTTACAATAGGCTCTCCTCTTAAGTATTTATCAAGAAGTAACCTAAAGTTTTTAACGTTCATTTCATTGTTCTGAAATGATGGATAATTATTAAAAGTTAAAGCATCTAAAAAATTTAGCTCTCCCTCACCTTCATAGACAAATAAAGAAATTTTAAATTCAGCTTGAAGTACCCAGCATTCTTCGCTATTGTTTATCTCCAGTTCAATTAAAAAAGTGTCATCTATTACAGTTACAGTTTTCTCTATTCCTAAAGAATTCATGTATTTGTCACAAAGCGTAAAAGTTAAAACTTGCGAATTATATGTTGGAATGTTTCCTGTTACTGCACGAGTAGTTTTATTTCCAAGCATTTTCCATGCCTGTTTGAAATTTGTCTTGTTTTTCTCTATCTCGTGCTATTCGACCTTTTTCCATATCTAGTAGTTCACGTTTATACTTTTTATCATCACGATTAGCCAAGAAGCTGCCAATAACTCCAGCTACACTAGCAACACCACTTAAATCAATTTTGTCTAAGCTATCACCCAAATTAAAAGAGTTTGTATCTGAGCTATTATTTAAAACAGTATTGTCAAAACTATTTGCATCAAAGTTCAAAGGCTGATACCAAGGTTGAAACGATGTTGTGGTTAGATCTTCCATAGCAAAAACTCCATTTTTTAATTTTCAAAGTTTAGTTAAAAATAAGGTATAAATAAAAGGGTCACTATTTGTACTTTGGTTCGTAGTCATACATGACAGCGTATAAATTGTCATATTGATTGTATGCATCGCTATAGATAAAATGCATAGATTGCTCTTGTGTCTCATGAGGATTAAGATCTTCTTCTTTGGTTTCATCTTCAAGTTTGATAAACTTATACATCTGTACCATCTTGAAGACCATCTCTATATTATTTATTGTCCATGAAAAAATTTGAGATGTTGACATGGTGCTAAAACTAGTATTGCTTATTCCATAAACGAACATAACCGATGCCAAAACAAGTTGAGCTTTTGGGCTTAATGAGCCTGAAAAATTGGCAATAGAAACAGCTACTAAAATAATCTTGACCCATGCAGGGTTTCCTGAAACAGCCGTCAAATAAATTCCAACAACTAAAAGAGCAATCGAAAATAGTTTTTTTAGAAGTGACTGTTTTTTTGCTCTACTTCCTATGTCTAAGAAAGCTGTAACAAGCCAATATATTTTCCAGCCACTAAGCTCTAAAGCTGATTCATCCTTTAATACAACATAAGCCGTACCTGTCCCACCATAACCATCATCAACATTTTCCTCTTCAAGCTTAAAATAAGTATGAAAATTTTTAAACTTTTTTCGTACTTCATCAAAATGTTCTTCTTCCCACCATTTGTAAGCAGGATCATAAACTTGAACTTTGTTTCCAAGCGAGTTTTTAACTAAAATAATATTAGGTGTAACTTCTTTTTTAAATTGAAACCAAATAGAAGATATTTTTCCAGCATTATTTCCTATTTCTTCTTTTAGCATTTCACATAAGTTTAAATGTTCAATCAATTCAAGTTCTTTCCCTACCCTTGATTGATCAAGATCATTAAGATAAGCATACCAGGATGTTAGATTCTCATTAATCCAGGCTAGAACTAAGTCAGCCCCAAAAACAATAGAAACACTATCTCCTATAGAATTTATATTTTCTGCCCAAGAGCTTGAAATCTCCATAAAATTTAGCAACCATTTTTCAAGTTTAAAATCAGAAAACAATTTTAAAAAATCTTTTGAATAGTCAAAAGAGTTTTTAAAAAGCTCATTTTCTTCTTCTATTCCATAAAGACTATGAACATTTGAAAAGTTTGAACTAGAATCTAAGATATAATTTTCTTCAATATGCCCATACTGCGTTCCATCTTTTACCCAAAGTGATAATTGATTTTTACTATAAAAAGGTTTTTGGTAAGAGTCATTTTGGACTATCTCTTTTCTTAGAAAATAGGAATCTATGGGTTCCAAAAAAGAAGATGCACTTGAAGAAGTGTTATTTTTCCGAAAGAATTTCGAAATTCTTCTTTGGTCATCTTCAGTAAAAGCCGTAGGAGTAGACAAAGAAAGCTGAACATCATCAAGGTGTACAGCATCCATTCCATAATGAAGCGAACCCAAAAGCGTAAAGTACGAATTTGGTTTTGCTGTACTGTTATCGCTTAACAGAAAAAAAGAATTCAGAGCATCTCTTAAGTCTTCAAGTTCTTGAATAATTCCTAGAACATCTGTACCAGCACAGTTATGCATCCCTTGTGTAAAATCTACTTTATTATCTACATCTTTAAGAGGATTATAAAGCTTTTTAAATTTAGAACCCCATCTGTTTTTTGCCATTTTATCAGCAAGAACATTTGATTTTACGTTTTCATAAGCCGATAAATTACTGTTCCAAGTAGAAAGTGGCATATCTTAGCTTTTCATAGTCGATATGGCTTCTTTTATGCCATCAACCATCCAAGTCTCAGTTGATATATCATTTTGAGCCAACATTCCAGCCATTTCAGTCAGTGACTTCATTATCTTATAATTGGCATCCGTTTTAAAGCCTCCGATTTGAACAGAAAGCAGTCCTTCTTGCTTAACCAGCATATTTATATCTGCCGTATTCTTAGCCTTTTGAGACTGCCTTAACTCTTTCTCTGCTATTACATTTTGCGTTTGCTGTGTTTCAGTTTTCTTTTGCTCATCTATTAAAGTTTTTTGAGAACTTTTTACTGATGAATCTGCACCTAGATTTGAAGCTTTTGCAACTTCGGTTAAAGCAACTTTTAATTCAGTAGCTTTTTGATTAACTACCAAACCTTTTTGCTCATTTACAAGTCCTACATCTGCCGTATTCTTAGCCTTTTGAGACTGCCTTAACTCTTTCTCTGCTATTACATTTTGCGTTTGCTGGGTTTCAGTTTTCTTTTGCTCATCTATTAAAGTTTTTTGAGAACTTTTAAGATTTATATCTGCATTTAAAAGAGGTAGGTTTTTAACTATTTCAACAGCTTGTGCTACAAGACCTAATGATATTTGTTGCGTGTATTGAGAAAGAAGCGTATTTTTTTCTTCGTCACTTATTTCACTGTTACTTATTCCATCTACTAGAGACTCTTTTGCCGTAGTGATTAATACGTTTTTATTTAACTCTATAGAAGCAGTATTGACATCTTTCATAAAGTCTGTAAGTTTTATATCAGACATTTTTCTAAACCTTTTTAAACTTAGTTGTTATATTTACACTTTGGCTATTCATCTTTACTCTGTTACGAAGAGCTATTATCTTTTTTTCATATAAATTATAATAATGTGTACTTCGACCAGTGCCATCTTTTCTTATTGGGTTTTGATAAAGAAGATGTAATGCATAGGAGACAATAATCTCTTTGGCATTAAGAGGTAAATGTATGGATTCTTCTTTATTTGAAATAGTTTCAATATAATTATAATAAATTTCTATTCTGTCATTATCTTTTATATTGGTTCCAAAAAAATGAACTGTTTGTAAATCAAAAGATGCTCCACTTCCTTTTTTTTCGCTCTCTATGCTCTTAATATTTGTTATTAGTTTATTGTTTAAATGAAGATGAATAGGTTTTAAAAAATCATGAGGAAGCTCATATCTGGCTACACATTCTTTACAGTCAATAACCCATGTTTTAGAAAAACATAAGAGGTCTTCACTCATTACAGAAACAGTATCATTTATGGCATCTATGATTTCCATATCAGAGTAACGCTGTTTTTTTATATCAGTGTCACCTAACTTAGTACGACAAGATAAAATTACGGAAGATATCTTTATCAAAAGAGTCCTTTTTAGATTTTAGAGGTAGAGTATTTGACTGTTAAAAGGAAATACTATGCAAATAGTGTATATTAAAAGGGTAAGGAGAGAGTTGTAAAAGTCTATACTCTACCTCTAAAATCTATGAACCAAGTTTTTAAGCTTGGTTTTCTTGTTCTAAAAATGGAATAAGTAAAGGGATTAAATCTATGACTTTTGTCTTTCCATATTTTATGTCAAATCGTTTACATAAATTTTTAATTTCATCTTCAGTTAAATGGTTTAGGTTTTCAAGTGTTGCTTTGTGATGCTCTTCTTGAGTTCTATCTATATTTTTTGTTTCACTAGGAATACCTATGGCATCATGCATTGTAGGAGGGGCATAAGCTCCTAATTTACGAGCTATACACTCTTCTAAAACTTCATCATTGGAAAGTTCTTTTACTGTTTGTAACAAAGGTGAATTTAACATGTTTGAAATATCTACATTAGTTTTTACCTCTTTCCATTGAGTACCACGACAATAAGTAATAGAGTCTACTAAAGAGACAAGAACAATGTCTCCTGTAGAAATCATGGGGTACTTTTTATTTTCCACAGCTCCTCGAAAAGGAATTGTTACTGTTCCCAGATACATTATGGCAACCAGTCCAGGTCTTAAAATTCTTTCACTTATTCTTTCATGCATTATGAAACCTTATTTAATAGTGGCAATAGCAACAATGGTTGCATAATCTTTATCATGATAGATACTCTTTTTCTCTTCAGTTGTTTCACCCAACCAGCGTACTTTCTCAAAGCCGAAGAACTGGTTTGCAAGAGCAACTACTTTTTGATTGTTGTCTTCAGTAGGGTCTTCCTCATACTGAGGTTCTAGGTCAAACCCTTGACCCCCAGCACCACAACCCAAAAGATGATTTAGTTCAGTTACTGTGCCATCTCCTGCCTTATATTGGTCAAACCCTATATATTTTTTGAAGTCAGGAGAGTCGGAACGAATACACCCAGCTCTTCTATCTGTCATCTTTCCAAGCTCTATAAACACAGCACCTTTGTATTCACCCACAAATCCTTGTACTCCTTTAAAATCTCCTGTAGCAAGAGCTTTTGTTTTTTGGTACTCTTTGTATATAGGATCATCAGAAAGGCTTTCCCAAGACTCTGGACCAACAAAAAATGGATAATACGCACCTGTTTGTACAAACTTACCATCTCTAGTTAAAACTTCTGTAAATGGTAATAGTTCAGGATGCTCTACATCTTCATCATCAATGTATCCGTTCTTAGCTCTTTTTAAAGCTTCATCTACATACTGAGTATCAAATTTACAGCCTACTACTAAATCTTCTGATTTATTAGAGATGGTTCCATCTTTTTTTACACAAACTACATTGGTTGGATTAAATGAAAATGCATAGGCTTTTCTTAAGATAGAATATCGTGTAAACCAGTTGATAATTTTATTTTTCTTTTCAGAACGCCAAACTCCAGCAGTTGTTTTTTTCATTAAAACAGTTTTTGGTGACTTGGTTGATTTTGTAATCAATTCGCCTTTAAAAGTAAAAGGTAAGGTCTCCATCTCTTCATGGTCGTCACTTACGTCTTGGTTCCCTGATGTACCATCTCCTGTAAGATCAGTTACAATTTGCATTGTTACTGTAGAAGCATCTCTACTTTCGGGAATAAGAACAATGATGTTACTATCAGGGTTGTTCCCTTGAAAAGTTGCATAAGGGTCACGCTGTCGAACGGTATTAAAGATTTCTGTTGCGTGTACTTGTTTTTCTTTTGAATCGGTCATTTCAAATGGCATATTTTTCCTTTGTTATCTGTATAATCCAGCTTGTTTAGCATATGAGTCATCTTCATCACTCAGTCCATCGTTATTGTCAATGTCACCTGTAGCACCAGCAATATTGTTTAAGTTAGTAGGTAAGTTGTTAGGGTCTTCTGGTATTTCGGGGGTTTTAGTTTCACTAAATTTTTTAGCAGCCAATCGTAAAAACTGTGCTTGGTCAGCTCCACTCTCTTGATGAAGTGCATCTAATTGTTCAGGGGTTAGTTTGTTTTGAATGAAATGGACAAGACCTTCAAAGTCATCATCAGGGAATTCACCAGCATATTCAGACTCAATACGCATAGCATTTAATTTGCCTTGATTTTCATGGAGCTTGTTTTCAAATTCTTCAATGATTTTGGCTTCTTGTTCTACAGCATCGTCAACAAAAATCTTTTCATGCTTTTTTAGAACTTGATAAGTTTCACTAGCATTTCCACCTACTTCAACAATGTCACGCTCTTCATCACTGAGTAAGGTTTCAATTTGAGTTGAGAACTCTTGTTCTCTTTGAGCCTTTAAGCCTTCAAAGTCTTGTTTCATCACTTCATGTTTTGCAAAATCTTTATCTAATGATTTTTGATGTTTTTCGATATCTTCAATTGACAATGGGTTTCTAAATTCTTGTTTTTTTTCCATTTTTATTACTCTCTTTGGATTTTAATTTGTAAAGTTTAGTTAAAATCAAGGTGACAATAAAAGGGTCTCTATTTTTTTAAATCATCAAAGGGTATTTTTTTCTGTATAAATAGAAAATTTCATCTACTAAAAGAGTAAAGGTTATTTGCCTTGTATCTTTAGTTCTTTCAAGAATATTTAAAACGCAAGGACTCATTGAAAAGCTTGGAGATTTTTTATATTTTCTATATTCTTTTTTCCATTTCGCACGTTTTCTAGGTTTTCCTTTAACCCAAAATATTTGCTCTTCAGGCAAATAAAAAAAGATTACTTCTAAAAGAATCTTTTCAAAGAGTTTACTTCGACTTAGAATACTTCGTTCAGCTTTAAGATTTAAATAAGTAAGATTTGTTTCACTCATTCTAAATTTAGGAACCCTCATCCTTTTTTCATTAAGAAAGTTTCGTTCAACAGCTAATAACTTATCCATTTTCATCTTCTAAAGCATTTAGCTCCTCAAGTGTCATTTCGCTAAGAGGTTTTGAAAGTTTTATTTCTGTATTAGGGTTAGGTAGTGGCATTTTTTCATCTTTGCCATTTAGTATGCCAAAGGTTTTTATCAGCATGTCATGGTAAATAGCATTGGCTTGAATACTTTTAGAGTTAGTGGCAAATATTTTAGAATTGCTTAGGTTTAAAGCAATTTCTTTACTTAATGCTCGTTTGTTTAAAATCTGATAAGTTAATTCTGTGCTAATTGTTTCTGCCATGGCATCTAATACATCAGGTTCTAATACTCCATTTTCTTTAGATATTTTATCTTTTATTAGCGTTTTAGCTTCTTCGGGTATTAGGTCAATAACTTTGTTATCTAAAAGGTTATTGAGTGCATCAGAAAGAGAACTGTAACGATTCTTTACCCACTTCTCTTTACTCCCCCAACCCTCAATAGTCTTAGCAGATATTTCATAACCTGTGGTGACAAAGTGTTCAGCTACTTTCACATAAGAAAGATTGTGACTTTCATAAAAAGCTCTTATCTCTATTTGTTTTGTTTTATCGTGTGCCATTAATATCCTCTCCATGTAGATCTCTTTGTTTTTCGTTGACTATGTCGTCTTATGGTTTTTTCTTTTTTCTCTAAAAAACGTTTTGGGTAAACGTCTGGCAATGAGTAACTTAGTCCAGCAGTATCAATACAGTTATCGGTGTTGGTTGTTTTTTCAGGATTAAACTTTAAAAGTTCTCCATAAATAAACTGCTGTTTAAAATCGGTATCCATAAATTTATAGATTTGAAACGTATGTGACTCCAAAGGCTTCGTAAGGAGCTTGATTCTTTTGTTTTTAGCTTGAAAAGTGTTATCAGGAGGAAAAACAGTAATACTTGCTGTTATTTGGTCTTTTGCCTCTTTTTGTAGTTTTGCATTCATAATCAAAATTTGATTGTTAAGTACATTCTTAATGGTGATACCTCCACCAGCTCCTTCTAAAAAGACTCTTGCTGTTGGATACTTCATCATCATATTTATTATTTCTGCAACTAGATCATAGGTTCCCCATTTGCCACGTCTACCATCCATTAGTATTGTTCTTACTACTTCACTTTCATCAACACTTTTCCCATAGACTCCTATGGCTCTGTCATCAGAAGTTTTCTTTTCACTTTCAGCAGGATCAATAATAATATAAAGATACTGATCAGGTAACTCAATGTCGGTAACATAAGTAATGTTCTCTTCTAAAAAATAACCTGCTCTATCGATATTTACCTCTTGAAGATATTGTTTATTAAAATCTATCTCTCCAAGCTCTGTGCGTTGTTGAACCAAGTAGTCAAGTCCATACTCTTCTTCATCAAGAGGAGTAAGTGGTGGTCGTATAACTTTCATTTCGTTGTAATGTATTACAGTAGGTTCTATCATTTTTAGTTTTAAATAAGCTTCACGAGCAAGTTGATAATAGTAGACTTTATTTCTTTTTATTTCATACTTTTTATATTCATGATTTTTTAGATTTGGATTGTTTTGTTTGTATGTCTCAGTATCAACAATGGTTAAAGTTCTGGCAATTTGTTCAAAGAGTGTTTTTTCTTCATTGGTACAATTATCTTTTTCCAATTTATGCCGACCTTTTATCCAGTCGTAGAACTCTTTAAAGTTATTTATGGCTGGTAGAGAAATCTTTTGCCATAAACCACCATCTTTTACAAGTCCTTGTTTTTCGATAACACGTCCAGCAGGGTCATCGGGGTGTAAACGCTGCATAATCATCAAAACAGCTTTACGACCTTCTAATCGTGTTAGTCCAGAAGTAACATAATATTTATAAGCTTCATCTCGTTTAGCTTTAGAGTCACCTTCTATGGCTTTTAGTAGGTCATCAAAGATTCCTATCTCTGCACCCATGCCTGTAGCTCCACCACTTACCGATGTACCTAAAAACCCACCTCCAGCTTTAAGCAGCCAATGGGTGTTTAAGTTCAATTTTCGTGAAAAATCCAAGGTTGGAAAGATTTCCTTAAAGATACTTGACTCCATAATCTCTTTTGTTTCAGTACTGGTTAACTTAGAGAGTGTATCACCATAAGTTCCGTATTGAATCTTAATTTGCTCATCAATACCTTGGGCATAAGAAGCCAACATACGCACCCCACGCTCTGTTTTGCCGTGCCTTGGTGGCATTTCAAGCAGTAAACGGTCATTTACGCCAAAGAGTAAGTCCATAAGTGCTTGAGCTAACAGCTCATCCCACCAGGTACGGCGAAACTTCTTTTTATATTTAAATTTAAAAATGGTTTCAACATAAAGTAAAAAACTTTCAGCATCACCACGGTAAATCTTTTCATTTCGAATGGCTCTGTTTAGTTTTTCTTTTTCTATACTCATACTAGTCTCCCATGTGAGGCATATAAACATTATTGTCTTTATCATCTTCTTCAATAATAATCTTGTATCCATCTTCTTTTGGTTTGGACATGCCTGTAAATTCAAGTGTCTTTTTGTCAAAATGGATTGGTTTTTTACCGAAAAGACCTGTTTGCTTATTTTTATATACTACTAAATCTCTTTCTGTAAAGTTTACAAGGTTTCCATCATTATCATATTTCTTTTTGGGCATTTCTACTTTGTAAATTTGATGAGCATAGTGACCTCCCATTTTGGACTTCATGGGTGATACAATTCCTGAACGTGTATCTTCTTTGGCTTGTTGACAAATAAAAATAATTCTTAGCCCATAACGTAAACATACTCGTGATAATACGTGGAATTTTTCTGTCTCACGCTCTTCAGATGTGCCTTTGTTACTATGATTTTCTACCATTGATTGCGAATCAATTAGGGCTATTTTTCCTCCTCGTTTAGCAAACATTTTAAGCTTTGATTCTATATCAAAAAGGTCAGCAGAACCATCTTCTACATAAAGATTGTCTTCATTGAATTGCCCTTTGTATCTATCTTTTGAGTGTTCAAAAAAACTTCTACTGCTAAATTCAAAAGGAAAAAACATTGTTTTCCAATTTTTTGACATATTTCGCATAATCTGTGTACCAAGCATGGTTTTACCAGCCTCTGGATCACCAAAGAGTAAAACGAATTGACCATCTTCTAGCCCACCTTTCATTTTTGCATCTAAAAAAGGAATACCTGTTGATATTTTGGCTAATGGTGTAGCATTGGCGAATTGAACACGTAAATCAGCAAAGCTAGTAAAAGTATCATTGTTAATGATAATTGCATCATCAAGCTCTTTTGAAATTTGATTTCCGACAACCAAAGAACTCTCTTCTCCCTCGAAAAGAGCATCTAATCCATTCTTAAGTGCATAATAAACTTTTCTTTTTCTGTACCACTCGTCTAAAATAGCAAATGCATGAGCAGGAGAGGGGGTAGGTTCACTTGTTGCAATATTCATAAGACTTGGTATAGCACTTGCATTATAAGCTCTTAATTCAGCCATTACTGTCTCAAGCGATAATTTTACATTTGGAAGATCTTCAATTTTTTTTACTACGCCGAAAATAGTTTGATGTTCTTTGTCATAAAAAAGTTTCTCTTGTGCTTTTAATAGTACTGACATTGTTTCATCAGTATCAAAACTCATCAAGGAATGTAATAAAGCTTGTTCAGTCTCAGTATCAATTAGTAAATCTATTTTTCTTTCGCTCATTATGCTACCTTTTCTTTTGATTTTAATCTCTCTTCAATCACTTTTGTCATCACATCGATGTTCTGATAGCAGTAATACTCCTCCAGTGCCTCTTCAGCTGTCCAAGCGAGTTCAGCTAAGAGATTGTTCTCTTGTTCATTAAACGCTACCTCGTCCCCATCTGAAAGCTCTCTAAGCTTAGTTACAAAATTTTCGACCAAAAGGTTTGCTGGAGGTTTTGTAACATCTTCAAAAATATCGCCCCCCTTTTTCGTATTTTTTTTACTTGTTAAATATTGTTCGTCTTCCCAACGTTTGCCATTTATAAACGTTGTTGGATGAGGACAAGCAGGTATAAAAGAAGTTTCATCATCATCTTGAGTGTAGTAGGCATTTATTTTTGGCATTGCATTGATGAGTTTTTCAATATCAGCTACTTTTAAAGTCATAAACTTTTTTAAAGCATCTTGTTTTTTTACACGATTAGGATAGGTTGACCAGAAGTAATCAAAGAGGAGTTGTCTAATCTCTTTTTCGGACTTGACCTTATTAGGGTCAAACGCGTTGACCTTTATTATATATTTATTATTGCTATATAGTGTAAGTAATAAGTCCATATTTGTGACAATTTGTCCCTTTTGCGTGACAATTTGTCCCTTTGACTCTTCAGAAGTGACAATTTGTCCCGTTTGTTGGAACATTTTAAGCACTAATTTTCTCTCTTTTTTTGTACCAATATTAACAATAAAATCATCTTCAATTAATCTTAGAATTCTCTTTTTCATTGCTGATTCTTTTATATTAAAATAATTGGCTAAATAGTCATTTTTTGCAGAGCAATAACCAAATTTACCTGATAAACCATGGATAAGTCCACAAAGAAGAGCTTTCCCCTCTGTCATTCCATTTTCCTGGAGTAATCCTTGTGGAACCATGATGTATTCTGTGCCTGAAACTGTCATTATTTTGCCTTTATAGCTGGATTAGCTTCAATAACTTTTATATGTCGAACACCATTGTGTGATTTGATAGAAAGCCAAGCACTTCTCCAGAGAGAATTGATTTCTTCCTCTATGGAGCTGATATTCATACCTGTAACACGACTAAGCTCTTCATCACTTTTTGTACAAGTTCCTGATCGTGATGAAAAAGCATCTATGGCTGCTAAAAGAAAAACTTCTTCATAATCATGAATGCTTCCAATTTTTAAATGATTAATTAAACCATTTGAAACAACAAGGCTTCCATCTTCTGAAAAGGCTCCAAGATTTGCTCCTTTGTGAAAATCAATTAAAGGATTTTTTATCATTCCGTAAGGTATTGGTCCAATCCACATGCCATCTTTATCTAATTGTTTAACAACTTTAAACGCTGGACTAGCATGGTTAAAAGATTCGCTAGAAAGTAGTGTTTTACCTAGCAAAATACTTGTTAGAGTAGGTTGGCAAAGTTTATAGTCCCTGGTATATTTACGACCATTCATCCCCCTTTTTTTGTAAAAAATTTCATAAATTTTTTTTCGGTTGTTTAGAATTTCATTTTCTGGTAAGTTTTTCATCTTTGTTCCTTTATTGATAACTTTACTATTCAACATATTATCATTATTTTATTGAATTATAGGAAATATTTTATTGTTATTTAAAGTAGATTATTTCTTGTTGAAATTATTTAAGTCTATTTACGTCTGCTTCCATGGTCTTTTTTTGCAGAAATCCCTTTGGGGAATCACCCCCCCATCAAAAAGAAACATAAAAAAACTGTAAATAGTTTGTTAATTAGTGTGTAGAGGTACTGAGAAGTGCTTATTTTTGCCGAGTTTTTGCCGAGTAGCACAATAATATATATATAGAATCCCATAAAATAGGCTTTTGGATAAATTAGAGTGCTTCCATGAATAGGCAACGACCTTTTAAACTACTACTGTTTAGCACTAAATAAATGAAGTTTCACCAGTAGTAAAAATTAAGAGAAAATAAACTTTTAATTCTCAAAATGCCTCAAAATTTCCCTTACCCTCAAACTGAAAAAAATAAGGTGAACACACAAAAAGCACCTTTAAAATCATCACTTCTTACTTAAATGCTTAGAAAAGAACCCTTTTTTATAAAAAATTGAAATTTAAAGGGGCGACTGATAAAAGTTTATTTCGTTGGGGTATACTTTGAAAAAAGGATTTAGTATGAAAAAAATGTGTTTAGCATTAATTGCACTTGCAACATTGGTTACAACAGTTTATGGGGCTTATGGATTTTTAACTGGTGAAAGAATTAGTGGGATGAATAAGATTTGTTATTATGATGTATTGGGTAGTACCAAAACACTAAATGTAGGTATCTCTGACCTTTGTCCTGTTAGTCATGATTTTTAAAGAGTTGAGCATGATTGATGTCTCAGAACTACAGGAGGTTATGAAACTCATAGAAAGCAACCAAAAGAAGATGTTAACAGGTTTGATAAATCTTGCAAACAACGATATATTTATTGGTGGTGAGCTAGAGAGAAAACTCAATCCATCTAAACCTATAGAAAAGGGTAGAATAGTACATGAAGAGCATACAGAGATTGAAGAGTCTGTTCAGAAGCTTTATCATGATATGGACTCTGTAAAGCTACTAGAAGCAGTTAAACGCATAGAGAGCAGTCAGCAAAAGAGCATAACTCAGCTAGAGGCTCTTGAAAGAAATGATGTTCTTATAATGGGCATGATAAATACATTGAGAAGAAAGGGTTAAGAGATGTTGGAAAAAATAGATGCATCGTGGATACATGGAGTGGAACACTCATCTGGGTACTTTAAGGATGAGTTAGAACTATTGACAAGACATCAGGCTAAAATAATTAGAGATACTGTTAATAAGGTGGCAGTAGCTTTTTCTAAGCATCAGAACAACGGTACTTTTGATGATGAATATTTTGAACACTGTAGTAGACAGCTCTATAAAGCTATTAGAATTGATTTTAAAGTTGTGGATTATCATGAGATAGAAAGAAGTAAGTTTGATGAGTGTATTGACTTGATTAGTCATTCATTTCAGTATGGTGAAAAAAGGGGAACTTAAAATGTTAGACGCAAGTATTTGGGATATTGCATGGTTTATAGTGAAGATTATTGTAGCAATCGGATTGATTTTTTTGGTGATTGGTATTGTAGGAGCAATATTTCAAGCAATAGTCGAATATCTTAACTCTGAACCGAAAGAAAAAGAAAATAAACTCAGTGGCAATCAAATGTTAATTCTTATAGCTACTGCTATAGTTTTGGCTATGGTTATAGTTTATTTTGCTGACAATTTTATTGAAAAAAAGGTTTATTCTACATGGGGAGCTGGTATTGTAATTACTTTAGGAGTCTTTTTGTGGGCTGGAGCTATCGGTTTTATTAAAGATATTTTCATAGAGGAAAATCAAAAGAAAAAAGCAATCGAATTTGAAATAGATATTCAAAGAGAGAATAGATTAAGAGAGAAACGAGTAGTTAAATCTTTTATAAAAAGGGCATTAATAGTTATAGTTGCTTATATTCTATTTTTTGAGATAGTTAAATATATTGATGATGAAGAACCAGTAGGAGTGCTTGGCTTAATTATTATGTTCTTCATTATGACAGCTTCTGCTATCTACATATTTAAACCTATGGTAGATTATGATAAAAAAGGAGATGGCAATATTTCTGATAATAAAACTCCTTGTGTAGATGACAATCAAAAGTGGTTAGAACTGCAAAGTTTAGTAACAAATAGTAATCCCATAGAGATAAAGCGATTCAATGATGCTATTGAGTTCTTAAGCTATGATGGTAAAATTTTAATCATAGAGGAAAAAAACGATTACATATGGGAAAAGTGGGATATTATCGAAGAATCTATATTTAAAGCATTTGGAGAAAAAATTCAAATTGAAACTGTAAAACTTCCATAGTTCAAAGTTTTCACGTTATAATAATCCCACGAAAGGAAAAACATTGACTGAATTAAACTTAGTTAAGCGAGTATGTAAGGATTACAATTTGTCCTATAGAGAGTTAGCCGAAATTACAGGTGCAAAAGAAAGTACCTTGAAAAAATCAGCGTCTACAGGAGAGATAGGAGAAATTTTAAGAAAAGCATTAGAGTGGTATATTGCATATAAAGAAAAAGAAAATGAATTTAAGGAATTTGACCAATTCAAGAGGTTCATTAAAGAGATTTCAAATAAATAGTAACCTTAATTCATTAAATTTATAGTTAAAGTAACCTTTTTAAGTAAATAGTTACTTTAAATTAATTATACTCCTAGAACAAAAACAGTTTTAGGAGAAAAAATGCAAAACCTTACCCTAGTAAAATCCCCAACATATCAAGGCTTTTCAGATGAAGAGTCAAAACTTATTATGAGTAAATCAACAGGTCTTATGAAATGTTGGTCATACTTAGCATTTAACACAGGCATGAGTGCCAGTGAATTAATAGCCGTTAAAGTTTCAGATGTAGACTTTAGAAATGACACACTTACCACCCAAGAGGGTATTGTTTACAATCTCTCTAAAAAAACCAAATATCTCATAGCTGAACATGCAGAAAGTCAAGACATAGATGAAGAATGTCCTGTCTTGCTCTTTTTTGGTGCAACACTTGAATCCATCAACAAATATTCTCTTCAACCTTTACTCGACATACTAAATATAAAAGGGTCTTTAGATAGCTTTGAACAGACATTTGCTAGATTTAACCATCCTCAATATGGACAACAGCTGATTATGCCAGCAGAAAGTAATGTTAGTGTAACTTCTAAAGAGTATGTACCTCTTTCTGAAAGAGAGGTTTAGTATGACCCACCTTTTAGAAATCATCAACAATGAACCGAGAGTATCTGCGTTAGTCATCGCTAATAGTACTGATAATAAATACACAAGTATTAATAATCTTCTAAGAACTTATAGAAAAGATATTGAGGAGTTTGGAAAAGTTTTAACCTACGATTTGAAATCGCAGGTTGGTAAGCAGTCTAAAACTGTGACAATGCTCAATGAGCAACAAGCCACATTCCTAATGACCCTGCTCAAAAACTCAAAACAAGTAGTAGAGTTTAAAAAGAACCTAGTTAAAGCTTTTTTCAAATTAAGAGAAGCTCAACAAACATCAACATCATTTCCCCCAGCATCATCAACATTTACAAAGTATGACTTTACCCTAGTAATCTTTTACCTTTTTGGTAGAGCCATGATAACAAAAGCCATACCAAACCTAAAACTTTCATCTGCTGAAGAACTCACCACTAAATACAATGAATCTCTTTTCCGTAGAACAGCACTTACAAAAAATGAAATTATAACTTTGGTTATAGAAAAACTTTTAGAAGAAAAATTCTTACATTTAGACGAAGAAGGGAAGATACTTACAAACTTTACTTATGGTCAAGTTTTAGAACAACTTCAACTTCACAGCTATGGAGCAGAATTGCAACTCATCATGAACCGACCATTAAGCGAACTACCAACCGTACAAAACCCAACAGCACTACAAAGCATGGTAAACGACAATCAACCTACAGAAAAAGCAAAAGCCCCAGAGACATATAAAGGACAAGAGACAAACGCTGTTGTTTATGTAGATATGGTTTTTGATGCAATCGACATGATGGAAAAACATGGTGTAACTGCTCGTACAATTAAAACATTAATTTCAACACAACAATTTTAAGGAGAAGAAATGTCAAAAACAGAATTTGAATACCATAAAAAAAATATTGAAAAAGATTGGGAAACCTTTTGTAAATTAAAAGATCAATTAACCCTAACTCAAAAAGCAGAGTTTGCACAAGCATTAATTTCGAGAGAAATTAAATTAGGTATATAGAACTTCTTTTAAACCCAAAGTTACTTTGGGTTTGATGGGTGTTTACACTTAAGATATTTAACATTTCACTCTCTAATACGTATCAATGCCATAGAGAACATAAGTAATTTAAACAAAAAACCTACAAAGTAAATAATACGTATTTTACTGGTAGCTGATGCAGAAATGCATCTCAAAAAAACAAACTAACCCAAGCCACCTTCTACAGGTCAGCTTGGCTCTTCTTTGAAAACTTTATAAATGTCCACCAAACTTAAATAGTTTTATTTGAGTTTGGTGGGTGTTTACCCGTAACGTGCTGAGTATCCACGCCAAAGACTCAATTTAAAAGGAGAAATTATGAAATATTCATACAACATTGATTATTTTGAAAGCGACACTACAGACATAATTCTAGATTGTATCGAGGAAAATGGTTCAAGACACTATGATGTTTATTTACAACATGAAAAGGATGAAGCACTTATCTTTGATGACCTTTCGGAAGCTAAGGAGTACTTTAAATTATTATCAAGAGAACAAGGAAATTAACATGAAATCTATTTTTATATCAGCAACAACAAAACAAAAAATTAAGTGTGATCACTTAACTTCAGTGTTTTTAGGAACATAAATTAATTTAAAAGGAAATAGTATGGTGTACTGGAACTTAGATGTAAGCAGAAAAACTTATGCTCAAATGCTAAACGACACAAGTAAAGAAGTAAAAATTGGTAATAGATTTGGAGACTCTGAAATATTACCAAGTGGAAAAATTAAGAAGCTTGCCAAATATGCTGGAGATAATCAAATCAATATCAACATCACTTATGTTACATGGGAAGTATTGCAAGATTTCCTAAATGAGCAAGCTTGCCAAAATTGCTAAATAGACTCTGGACGACAAACTTTTAAAGTAAACCCTCTTAGAATACACCTTAAGCTGTGTGTTCTGAAAGTGTTTTATGAACACAAATTTATTATTAGGAAATTAAATGAACAAAATATTCTTTTTTAAAAACGACATACGAACCATTTACTTGAATAAAATGAATGTTGAAATGATTGTTAATAATTTAAATTATTATCCCATACCAAGGGGGGCATAAATGAAACAGTAAATATTGACTCTGAAAGTAGGAGTAACTAAAGAGAGATTCCAAGCGTTTTGTAAAAAAAATACAATACGCTTGGAATCCCTAAACTGTGGTATTCCAAGCGTATTGAAAAAAATTTAAAAAGCATAGAAAAATCTTTTTTAAAATACGCTTGGAATTAAATTTTATGGATTATTAAATTATCAAGGAAAAATTATGGCAGACGCAAAAGACCAACAACAAAAGAAAAAAGAGATGAGTGACAATGAAAGAGCATTGGTTCAATATGCCGTTGTAGCACAATACAACGAAAAGTTCAGAAAAGATACTCCTAAAAAAATGGGTATGAAGCAAATTAAAAACAACAACCTTGTTGAGTTGCTTGACACAATAGGGAAATCAGAGTTAATGGAACCCATTAACAAAATGCAAAACTATAAAGCAAACCCTTTAAGCTCTTATACTAAAGAAATGCTAGAGATTCTAAAACCTCACTTTTCATTTGAAGGGATTACCCTTGACAATGACACAAAAAAAGCAAAGCTAGTTGCTCCATTTGAAACGTGGCATACTTTAGAGTACCCAAATTCTAAAAAGAGTAACTTTACCCCAGCAAATACGAGTATTGCAGAATACGCTGACTTCTTATTTCATAAGGGGATTGAGTCCATTCCTAATCTTTATAAGATTGGAGTAATCAACACATCAAAAACCAAGGTAAAAGACTTAGATTCAAATGCAATTCAAGCATTTGAGGGACTTGTTTCAAAAGTAGCTTAACCTGTTTTATTAACCTTTAAAAAACCAAGGATTAAATATGTCTCAAAATGATGTGAAAGATATACAATCTGAAGCAGATATCTACAAAATAGTAGACGGTACAACTGAATCACAGGCTAGAGACAGTCTTGGAAAATCTCGAAGAGAAATGACAGGAGTTTTAGCACAAAACAGCAGAGTTAAATTCTTAACAATCTCTTCAAAGTTTATGAAGCCTATTTCAGTCATGAACTCTGCGTTAGGTCTTACCATTTCAATTTTATTGATTACAGAAGATGTCTTTTGGTCACTAACATTTTATATTGCATTTGTTATTGGGCTAATGGTTGGAGGTTTCTTTGAGCTATGGTCTACGAATTCTGAACATGTCTTTGCAACAAAAGGTGAATTAGAATTAGGTGGAGAAGACAGGGTGGCTTATAAAACCATTCTTCTTTCCATAAAAACCTATGCAGTCATAATGGTACTCATATCAGCATGGAATCTACCTGATTATATCATCATACAAAAAACAAAAAATGTTGATGATAACGCCTATGTTGATACGAGGCTAAAGCAAATAGAGCGTCTAAAAAAAGACAAAGACAACTCTAAGGACTCAGCCGTAACAACAGGTATTTACCAAAGTAAAATAACCAGGTTAAATTCGGAAATTGAAAAAATAAGAGAAGAAATAACAAAAGACCTAAAAACCAATTCTACTTCCATGTATGTCAAAAAGCGAGAAGATGCAAAAACAATGATTGACTCTATCAATAAACGTATTGATAAAAAGAATCAAGAAATAGCACAAGCCGAAAAAGACATGCTAAGTACTGCAAGTGCAAAAACATCAAAGCAACTCTATGAAGATGAAATTTCAAAAAAAGAAGATGAGATAGAAAAAGAGCGAGAAAGACTGAAAAAAATAGCAGGAAACTCTACCTCTTCAACTATGGGAATTACCGTTATGCTTGGAATATTATTTGTATTTTTAGAGCTTGGTGGAACCATGGCAAGTATTTTAAGTCAAAGAACCATTTTAAACAGCATTAGTCAAGAAGAAGCTTACAAAGAGAATGTTACCAACACACTTTTTAGCTCCAATATCGCCCTAAAAGAGCGAAACACAAGACTGAAAGCTACCAAGATAGGTTCAGATTTAGAGCAAAACAAAACCATGACAGCAGTAATTGCTTATGAGTCAGAAACCATGGCTCAACAGCATGAATTAACTGAAAAATCAAGACTTGCAGAAATAGACAGAGAAAACGCTAGACTGCTTACGGAGTCAAAAATGCAAGAGCTAGAGTCGCACCAGATGTTAGCTCTTGCAGACGGTGTCGCAAAAAAAATGCAAGGCTTGGACACAGTTCGCGTAAAAATAGGAAAAATGCTATGAGTGCATACAACATAGACAGTCTTGAAGCTTGTGAACTAAGAGATTTAAGAGCTGTAAACCTAATTTCAAAAAATGGTTACATTGATGAGTATGAAGTTAAAAGCTTTATATTTCCCAACGAAGTAAGAATTGTTTCAATCGATGTTTTAAATTATCTTTTAGCAAAAATAATTGATGAGAGAGATGTTGAGATTGATAAAAACAAACAATTTAAAAAAACCGAATCGGCTTCTAAGCAACTAAAAGAAAAAATTGAAACTCAAAAAAGTGAAATTGAGTTATTGAAAAAAATTGCAAAAGAGTATGAGAAAACATACGGTAAGTACATTTCTCCTTTTACGATTGTAGAAGAGTTCTACAGGGGCGTTCGTTTACCCTATATGGTTTTAAAAAAAAGAGATGAGTTTAAAATCAAAGTGAGTGAAAAACAGTTTAAATACTGGTCTGGAATCTTAACAGATTTAGGAGTAGTAAGACCATTGGACAAAAGTAGATTTCAAAGTTTAGTGAGCTATCAAGACGCTCATGATATTTTGTACAAAAATGATTATATTTGGAAAGGAAAAAAAATGAAAGATGATCAAATTGGATACGTAGACGACAATGTTACCAATGGACAAGACCATAACGACAATGACGAAGAAGAGATTACCGAGTGGTACGAAGAAGAATTAACAAAGTAGAGTAAAGAGGTAAATTTCTTTGACGGGAAAACCTCTAAACTCCATCAGCACCTTGATACAAGAGCTAACGCAATTGTATCATAAATTTAAACACATTATTTATGAAAGAGAACAAAAATGAAAAACCTTTTAACATTACTATCACTACTGGGCGTAATCCTAGTTTTATCCGTAACCATCGCAGTACTAACAGTTCAGAAAGCAAATGCAAACGAGTTACCAGCTGTAGCCGACAATTCAAAACAACTTCAATTAGAAAAAGAAGTTAAAGAGCTTGCAGACAAAAAGTTTGATGATGAGAAATTCAACTCAAGACTTAGTACTGGAAATTTTAGCTGTACAAAAGCAAAGCTTGACAGAAAAGATTTAGAAAGCATCCTCCTCAACAAGGAAAAAGCATCAAAACTATCTGAGAGTAAAAAAGAAAACTATGAGATTGAATTAAAGCTTGTTTGGTCACTTATTGAAACAAAATGTGAGGGGAAATAATTGTTCTTAGCTAAGTTTTTTTTCTTGATCGTGACAGTCGCAACATTGAATGCTGACACGATTGAAGACATAGAAAATAGAAAAAAGAACTACATAAAATTCATGAACCAAACAAGCGACCCAAGACTTAAACAGCTTTGGAAAGACAAAGCTGATTTAGAATCAGCTTCTATCTTTTTTAACAAGAAGATAGACAATTTAAGAAAGAAGAAAAAATGAGCAATTTTAGAGACAGAGATACAGGAAAAGAGTTAGAGAAGCCATCAAAGTACGACCATGAGGAAATGAGTGCTTTAAACAGAGGTGACATTGTTGAACTGTATGACGGAAACGATGAGAAAGAATATCGAAGAATTTAACCAAGCAGTGATGAATCTTAGAGACAATGCCAATGATTTAAATACGATTGATAGTTTTGATGAATTAGAAGACTAAACCCTTTTAAATTTCAATAATACTTGAACATAACTTCCATAGCTTTATGATAAGCTTCTTCTTTTTTATCTTTAGGAACCTTACTGAAAACCTTACAGAGATTCTCTTCACGAGCGTCTCTCTTCTTATACTGTGTTCCATTTTCTTCAACCATTCCAGCAAGATGAGGAGTAGGAATTACAAGTTTATCTTTTTCTCCTACTCCATCTATTAGCCAATCATAATTTACATTTTCTTTGAGAGCCAATAGAGACAATTCATTTTCTGGTATACCTGATTTTCTCCAATTATTCATACTTTTTGTATTCTTTCCCCATTTTTCCAAAACTTCTTTATCAAACCTAACTTTAAAATGCGATTTTAAACGGTTAAATATCTCCTTGTTTTTTTCTTTATCTAAATATCTACTGTTGTTTTTGTTCATAATCGCACCTTTTTGAAGTAAAAATACAATATTTTATTTCTTTTACAAATAAAATATTGTATTATGATATAAATACTTATCAGTAGTAATGATAACACATTAAGGGTAAAGATATGGAAACAATAAAAAAAAACAATCTTTCATTTTTTGAAAGAGTAAAAGAGTTTAATCTACTAGAGTCAATTTTGACTTCGTTAATTCCTGAAGAGTTTGAAGTCTCTCAACTTGCAATTTACTGTAATAAACACAACAGTACTATAAGAATTCACTTAGCAAAAAACTATAAAGAAGGAAAAGACTACTACCAAAAGGTCGTGGGTGGTAAAATACTTATTGCAAGACCAGTAGCTATCCAAATTAGGAGATACTATGCAAACAAAGAAAAATAAAAGAATAAAAGGTAAAGGTTGGTTCGTAAATGAATACAACATCATTTATGTCTGTGGAACCATTGAGGGTACGTTTAAACGTGTTACAACTAAAATGGAAGCCAACACTAAGAACCTAATCTACATCAAACATAAGTCAAATGCAAGAGATGAACTCATAGCACGTACATCTAAAACAAAGAGCATTAAAACAGACTTTGAAAATTTTGGTATAGAAGCCATTAAATCAGGAGCCAAAACGAAAAGAGCAGATGGTACCTGGAGTAAAAAGGGTAGAGGAACATCATCACAGAAAAGTGCAGAAATCTCTTTCTATAAACATTTGTTACCATACTTTAAAAACTTTTCTCTTGAAGATATCAATGCACATCTTGTTGAAGATTGGCAAAGTATGAAAGATCATCAAGGTTATGCCTCTGACAGTATCTCAAAATGGAGAAATTACTTAAGTCAAATAATGGACAGAGCCGTAAAATATGAACTTGTATCTACAAATAAAGTAGAGTTAGCAGATACTATTGAAATAGTTCATAAAAAAACAGAAGGCTTTAGTGTTGATCAAGCTAGAAAAATGATGAAACACTCAACAGGAAAAATAAAAGCTTGGCTATTTCTAGCTTTCAATTCAGGATTAAGGGTCGGAGAATTAAAAGGTATTCAACTGACAGACATTGATTTTAATCATAAGTGTATTTATATTCAACGTGCCATTGCTCAAAATGTTATTACTGTAACTTCAACTACTAAAAACCATAGTCGGATTGTTTATTTCTCAAATTATACAGCTGATATTTTAAAAGAATACATAGAAAGTAATAACATTAAGCACTGGCTTTTTGAAAGCAACAAAGGAACGTTCTATAAAAGTTCTTCTACATTAGAAAAGTATTATTTTCAACCACTGCTAAAAGAGTTAAAAATAAAAGGCACACTTGGAATGACAAGAAAAACATTTGCTTCTGTAGCAAAAAGTTATGCTATGGAAGAAGAAGCAAGACAATCAACGATGGGTCATAGACCAGGAAGCAATGTAACAGACAACCATTATACCTTCCCAACAATGACAGAAATACAAGCTCAAAAGGGTCAAGAGAGTTTAGCACCAGTGAATGATGTACTCTTCATAAAAAAAGTAGCAAAGGTTTAAGATGTTTACCGAGTATTTGCCGAGTAGAAAGATTAAGTGTTTCAGAACTATTGTTTTATGGGATTTAATCAAAAATCTTAAAATCCTTGACATGGAAGAAGTCGTTGGTTCAAGTCCAATCGTGATCACCATCTTTTTTATGCCCAATCCCTTTTAAACAGTTTGAATTTCTTTTAAGTTTTTAGCTTGATTATAAGATAATTTATCTTTTTTAATAAAAAAAATTATAAAGAATTACTTTCCTTTAAGTAAAGAAGTAACAATAGGGATTTGAGCAGTTCTCATACGGTTAAAATCTTCTTGAAAAGCTACATCTTTGACATAATGTAGGGAGTTTTCAATAGCCCAATGAGAACGAATAATATGTAAAAATTCTTTTGCATCAACAGTTAAGTTTGAAATATAATATCGTGTCTCATAACTTACCTGAGCATATTTAACAACTTTAGCAGTAACTTTTATAAGCCGTCTAACCATAGTCCAATCTCTAGCAATCATATGTAAGTCATCAAAGACTTCTATCGAACGTTCTTCATATCGTCCATGGTCATTAGTATCATAGGTTGAATAATTATCAATGGATTGAGAGATAGTCATATTGAATTTAATCCAGTTAGCTAAACCTTTTTGATTATCTTTGACTTGGGCTACAAAGCTATGTCCATTGGCTCTTATTTTTCGTAAAGTTTTTTTTGAGTATGTAGTGCATCGACCGTAATTACGCAGTTTTCTAGTTTTAATGAGTCTAGTAACTCTAGTAATGCAGGTATTTCATTACTCTTATCATCTACTTTTATTTGAGCTAATGTTATTTTCTCTTTCGATAAAAATAGTGAAACTATGTGTCGTGCTTTCTCATCTTTTGTTTTGTTTCTTGAACCTCTCATTGTCTTCCCATCGGAGGAGACAATATTGAGTTCTGACAACCCTTCTCTTTTTGCTATTTCATGTGACCAATCTTCAAACATTTTGTTTAATGCTTCAACATCTATATTTAAATATACATTTCTGACTGTTGTATATGCTGGTGGAATTAATCCATGCCCTAAAAGCTTTGAT
>CACVAZ010000032.1 GCA_902727995.1 uncultured Sulfurovum sp. | reverse complement strand
AATTAATGGCTTGACTTCTATTTTTAAAAGTTTTATTTTGAACCAAACTGTCTAATAATTCAAGTAATACTTGATCTATGGTTATTGCTATTTTTGCTCTTGTCATGATAAACTCCTTATATCTTATTGGTATGATTATACATCATACTTTTAAATAAATCAAGAGAAATAAGGGGTCTGACCCTAAATGAAAATAAAAAGTGATCAAATTGGTAATTTGGATTATGTAGATGGGTTTAATGAGTATTATGGATATGGAAAGATTAATGTTAGTAGATTGTTGGAATAGAAAAGGTGTATTAAAATAACGCTATTAGCCTTATTATTTATGTTGAAGTTAAAAGCTTTATAATAAGGTTTTTAAAACTTTGGCTAGTTGGAGTCATCCTTTTGGGCTGTAGTACTGTATTTTTGACATAGGAAAATAATCATGAAAAAATCTTACATATTCTTCTTAATTTTTATATTTTTTACAGCTTGTGGCTATAAACCTTCTGCTTATTATGCAGGAAAACTTATTGGTGAAAAGGTTTATACCCAAGTAGATGTTTCGCTTTCTGATCCTGAAAATGCTGTATTAACAAAAGATGCTTTAAACATAGCCTTACAAACGCGTTTGAAAAGAAGAGTAGCTAAAGAAAACAATGCTGATAGTAGTATTTTTGTTTTTTATAAAAATATTCGTTTTGTGCCTTTGCAATATGATCGAAATGGATATGTTATTTTTTATCAGGCACATATTAGTTTAGACTTTACCTTTAAAAAAGAGAAAATGCTAGAAAATAGAACCATAATTGGTCGTTTTGAATTTCCCATTCGTGCTTCAGCGATTATCTCAAATGATTTACGTTTAAAAGCCATCGAACAAGGTTCATTAAAAGCATTGGATGAGTTTATTACCTATCTTTCAGTGAAAGGATTGTTGTCAAATGAACAGTAGTTTTTGGGAATTTATAGAAGCAAAACCTCTTTACTATAAAAAGATAGACCATAAGCGTGTTCATAAGGCTTATGCTCTTTTACAGCCAAAAATTAAACAGCCTTTGACCATTCATATTGTGGGAACCAATGGAAAAGGAAGTACAGGTCGTATTATGGCATCGTTACTTCATTTTTCAGGGAAGCGTGTAGGACATTTTTCTTCGCCACATATTTTAAAATTTAACGAACGCATATGGATTGAAGGTCAAGATATAGTTGATAGTAGTTTAGACTTAGCACATGAAAAACTCCATGCTATTCTAGGTAAAGAAATGAGTAATACTTTGAGTTATTTTGAGTATACAACGTTATTGGCTTTGGTGGCAATGGAAAGCTTAGAGGTAATTGTTTTAGAAGCAGGGCTTGGTGGTGAATTTGATGCTACGAATGTTTGTTCAAAAATACTTTCTGTTATAACCCCTATTGGACTTGATCATCAAGATTTTTTGGGTGAAACCATAGAAGAGATAGCCACTACCAAAATGAATTCCATAGACAAAGAATTTGTACTCGCTTTACAAACACATGATGAAGTTTATGCTGTTAGTGAAAAGATTATTAAAAAGAAAAAAGCTAAGTGTCATGATGTTAAAACTTTTCAAGAAACATATCCTACAGAGTATGAAGAAGCAAAAGTCTTGACTGAGAAATTAGCTTGGAGTGACTATCTTTTTGAAAATACTTTGTTAGCACTTTATGCTTTAAAGAAAGCGAATTTAACTCACACCATAGGAGACTTAGAAAAAGTAAAATTGTTTGGGCGTTTTCACCGTATTTTACCGAATGTCATTATTGATGTAGGTCATAATTTACTCGCAACCAAGGCGATTATAAAAGCACTTAAAAAAGAAGAAAAATGGATCTTAGTTTATAATGCACTAAACGACAAAGATTATGTGAGTATTTTAAAAGCATTTAGACCTTATGTGACAAGCGTTGAAATCATGGAGCTTAAGACAGCTAGGGCATTAGAAAAAAATTTATTGGAAGAGGCTTTGAGGACTTTGAATATTTCTTACAGAGATTTTGATGTAATTAATCCGAAAAAACACTATTTGGTTTTTGGTTCTTTTTATGTTATTGAATCATTTTTAAACAAAAATAAACTAAATAGAGAAATACATTAAAAATAAATAATTATTTGATATAATACTTAGATAGCACAATTACAAAGGAAAATAAAATGGCACTTTTTGGAAGAAAAAAGAGAAAACAAACTCCCATTAATTCAGCGAGTATTATTACTCCTGGTACCTCCATTCAAGGAGAGATTAGATGTGAGGGAAACATTCTTCTAAATGGAGAGTTTGAAGGGTCAATTATTTCTCAAGGAGAAGTAGTTGTGGGAAAAAGTGGACGTGTTTCTGGTGATATTCAATCAGCCAAACTACTTGTTTCTGGGGAGTTCCGAGGTAATTTTACAGGTGAAGTAATTGACATCATGCCTTATGGAAAAGTCTATGGAGATGTTAGGGTTAACAATATTATTATTGAACCTAATGCCGTATTTGAAGGTGAAACAAAAATTGTTTCGGGTCGTATTGATCGTGATAATATTTCAGATGTACACATTGTTCAGCCAAAAAAGATAGGTTATTAAATTAAAATATTGCTTATTAATTCAAAAATAATTTAAGAAAAAAGAGAAAAATGAGACAATCTGATGTTTATGAATATCTTCGTTCTGAAGATATTCAGCTTAAGAACAATATGCTGTTTGTTTGTAAAAATGACAAAGAAGCAGATAGAACTGCTGATGTAGCTACCCTATTAAAGTATAAATCCTTTGTTTTACCAGACTTAAGACTAAGTGAGGGGGACGACCTACGCTCTTTTCAGTTAGAGTTTTATGAACTTATTGAAGCTTTACATGCTTATTTTTCTTGTCAAGATAAAAAGCTTTTAATCTCACCTCTTCGAACTTTATTACTACCTTTACCAAAAAAAGAATACTTTAAAACCTTTGACATTGAATTTGCTTCTAGCTTAAATCTAAAAGAGCTTAAAGATACATTTTATTATTGGGGTTATCATTTTGTAGACATTGTAACACAAAAAGGTGAGGTCTCTTTTCGAGGTGACATTGTCGATATTTTTCCGTTGGGTGTTGAAGAAGCTTATCGTATTTCTCTTTTTGATGAAGAGGTAGAAAGCATTCGAACTTTTTCTGTGGACACACAAATAAGTTATAAAGAAGAGCTAGAATGTATTAAGGTTATTCCTGCTTTTTTAGGGTTTAATGAAGCAGAATATAATACTTTAAAAGAATGTGTTGAAAAGAGCAGTTTGGACTCTTTTGTAAAAGACATTGACTCTTTAGGCTTTTGGTATTTAGATGATTTTGCCGAAAATTATGTTGAAAAGTTTGAGACTTTATGCTTAAGTAAAATGCATGAGGATTTAGAAGAGATTTATTCTTTAGATACCCCCTTAATTCATAAAGAATCGTTTAAACTTCCTGTTATTCCTGAAGCTAAAAAAGTGCGTGAACTTGAAGTAGTTAAAGCCAATGCTATTTTGGAGTCCAACAAACATAAACGGATTACGATTATTGCTAAAAATGAATCCATTGTAAGAAGTTCAGAGCTTAACTCTTTTGAAAATATTCATTTTATTTATAAAGATATTATTGTTAACCTTATCTCAGAAGAAGAAGTGATTATTTCGCTTAATAAGCCTGTTAAACGCAAGAGAGTTAAAAAAGCTAGTATCATCTTAGATGAGTTAAAACTAGGTGATTACATTGTTCATGAAAATCATGGCGTTGGATTGTTTAAGGGTGTGGAGAAACGGGTAGTTTTAGGAGCAACACGTGAATTTGTATTGATTCATTATCAAAATGAAGATGCACTTTTAATTCCTGTTGAAAACCTTAATGCTATTGACCGTTTTGTGGCCGACTCTGGAGCTTTACCTGTGCTTGACCGAATGGGAAAAATGAGCTTTAAAAAACTTAAAGGAAAAGTAAAAGAGAAACTTTTTGCTATTGCTTCAGAATTGATTAACCTTTCAGCCCAACGGCATTTAAAAAAAGGAATAGTTTTGAAAAGAGATGACCTTGATCATCAACTTTTTATGGCTGCTGCTGGATTTATTCATACTGAAGACCAAGATGAAGCCATTAAGTCGATGATGCTTGAAATGAGTGAAGGTCGTATGATGGACAGACTTCTTTCAGCTGATGTTGGTTTTGGTAAAACAGAAGTAGCCATGAACGGAATGTACATGGCATGGAAAAACGGGTATCAGTCCATGATGGTTGCACCTACAACATTACTCTCTTCACAACATTTTAAAAGTATGAAAGAACGCTTTGCACCCTATGATATTAAGATTGGAAGGCTCGATAGATATACGACAGGCAAAGAGAAAAAAGCTTTACTCGAAGCCTTAGAAGATGGACGAGTAGATATGGTAGTAGGAACCCATGCCTTACTTAAAGCAAAATTTAAAAATTTAGCGTTTATCATCATTGATGAAGAGCATAAGTTTGGGGTAAAACAAAAAGAAGCACTTAAAGAGATTGCGATTGATGTGCATTTACTGTCAATGTCAGCAACACCTATTCCTCGTTCACTCAACATGGCAATGTCTCAGGTCAAAACTTTTTCAGAGATTTTAACCCCACCTGTTGAGCGTCAAGGAGTAAGAACTTTTGTAAAGTCTTATGATGAAAAAATCATTAAAGAAGCCATCACAAGAGAGATGCGAAGAGGAGGGCAGATATTTTATGTCTTTAACTCCATTGCACAGATTGAAGAGAAGAAAAAAGTACTGCTGGAACTTATGCCTAAATTAAGAATATCGGTACTCCACTCTAAAATATCAGCAGTCCAAACCGAAAAAGACATGGAGCTTTTTGAAGCTGGTGAGTATGATGTTATGCTTTCAACGTCCATTGTAGAGTCAGGGATTCATATGCCTCATGCTAACACCATGATAGTTGATGGAGCAAACAACTTTGGAATCGCAGACTTACACCAACTAAGAGGACGTGTGGGACGTGGAGGCGTTGAAGGTTACTGTTACTTCATGGTAGAAGACAAAGAGCGACTTTCTGAAAACGCGAAGAAAAGACTTTTAGCTTTAGAGTCTCATTCAGATTTAGGTTCAGGTGCTGTTCTTGCTTTCCATGATTTAGAGATACGTGGTGGTGGAAACATCATTGGAGAAGCACAATCTGGACACATAAAACAGATAGGGTATTCACTCTATTTACGTATGCTTGAAGATGCCATTAAAGAGTTAAGTGGAACGGTTGAAGAAGAGGAAGTGACAGTAGACATTAAGCTCACCATAGATGCTTACTTAAATGAAGAACTCATAGAAGAAGACCGACTACGACTGGAACTTTACCGTAGACTTTCCCACTGTACAACTACAGGTGAAGTACATGAAATAGAGATAGAAATAGCTGATAGATTTGGAAAACTGGATGTTATTTCACGACAGTTTATCGATGTAATGGTTATGAAAGTATTGGCTAAAGAGAAAAAAGTTTCTAAAGTAGCCAATGCTGGGGAAAAAGTGTTTATAGAATTTGTTGATGAATCTAAAGAGCGTTTATTCTTGAAAGCAAACTCAAAAGATGATGATGATTTGATTGCTTGTGCTATGGGGTATTTGAAGGGGAAGTAGATTATGATAAAATATAATATAAAAATAGAGGATGATTTATGCCTATAAATATGTTAAAGAGAATAAGAGTAAAAAACTTTAAATCTTTGGAAAATACAGAAATAAATTTTAGTAAAAATAGTTTTTTAATAGGTATGAATGGTACAGGAAAAACAACTATATTACAAGCCATTGACTTCTTGTCAGCTATATCTTCAGGAGAGGTTGAAGAGTGGCTAAAAGTTAGGGGATGGCTTAAAAAGGATTTAACTTTTTATGGGAACAAAAAACTTATTATTGAATTTAGAATTGAGTTTGAACTAGAAAGAGTAACATATTTTTGGATTATTCTTTTTAATAGTCAAACACTTAAATCTACGAAAGAACTAATCATTAAAAAAACTATAGATAGTGAAGATAGAACAATTTTGGGGCTAATAAATGGATATTATAGTATTAATAAAGTAAAAAAAGAAAAAATCAATTTTAACTATAAGGGTTCTCTTCTTTCTGGATTAAAATCAGACCTTTTAGGAGATGAATTAAATGGAATACATCGCTTTTTTAATGATATCCGTTCAGCAGAGCTTTTAAGTCCTATTTTAATGAAGAAACGAGCTAGAGAGGCAAAAGAAGGAATAGGGCTAGGTGGTGAAAAGTTATCAGCTTTTTTAAATGCTTTGGATGTTGATAAAAAAGAAAAACTTCGGCAATCATTAAAAAGCTTTTTCCCTTATATTGAGTCTTTTGAAACAAAATCTTTACGTTCAGGTTGGAAAACGCTTTCGTTAGTAGAAAAACAGAATAATCAATTAATTGAAACAGATAGTATGCATTTAAGCGATGGGATATTACGTATTTTAGCAATACTTTCACAGCTCTTGACCACAGAATCAATACTTATTTTTGATGAGATAGAAGATGGAATTAATCAAGAATTTGTTGAAAAACTAGTAGATACACTTGTAGAATCATCTCATCAAACGATAGTTGCAACCCATAGCCCACTACTACTTAACTATTTAGATGATGATATAGCTAAAGAGTCAATTTTATTTGTTTATAAGACTAAAGATGGAGCAACGAAAGTGGAGAACTTTTTTGAGGTTATTGCTAAGTATCAAGATATTAGTAATCATGAGTATGATCTTTTTGGAGCTGGAGAGATTATGCAGAGGGTGAACCTTTTGGAACTGACCGATAATCTGATACATGAGGCGAATTGTGAAGATAGCCATTAGAGCAGAAGGTTCAACGGATATAGGAGAATTAAATATTTATGGTTCTTTAGAAAAAGGTCCAATGTTGATTTTATTAGAGAAGTTGGAGTGTTTTCAAAATCTTTATTCTGAATTGGGATGTACAGCAGAGTACAGTTTTATTGAGTGGGTTTATATTCATAAAAAAGATATTGAATCTTCTTCTGAGAAAAGAAAAAAAGTTGTATTAAGAGGGAAAAAATCTCAAAGAGAAGCATCAATTGATACAGTTTTATTAAAAGGTTTTTACAATAACAGTGAGTCATTTTCGTCATTGGCAAAAGAAAAAGAGGCTGACATCGCAATATTTTTTGTAGATGTAGATAAAGATTCTATAGAGGATAGATATAGGCAAGTCAAATTGGGATTGAATAAACATGGCTTTAAAGATACTGGTGTACCAATGATACCCAATAAAATAAGTGAAACGTGGCTTATGTGCTGTTTAAGTAAATATAAAAATTGTGCCGAGCATGAAAATTCAACTACTGATAAGAGTAGTCCAAATTATCCTAAAAAAGTATGTGATGAAAGTGGTTATACACGACATAAGATAGCTGAGAATTGTGATCCTAATCAAATAGATATGCCAAGTTTTAATCAGTTTAGAGAGGATTTTAAAATAGCTGTAAATAGTTATTTAAGTTATGAGGTATGTTAGAATTATTTTTTTTAAAGTAAACTTTAAAAATGATGACTTGTGCGATGGGGTACTTAAAAGGGAAGTAGAATAAGTTATTAAATAAAAATAACAAAAAATATTTAAAATTATATTTTATTATGAGACTAAGTGCTTAAGGAGTATACTTAAAGTTACATTTTAATTATAGGAAATAGAAATGAAAAACAAACTTTTAAAACTCTCGTTAGCTACTCTAATGCTATTGGGAGTTAACACGCTTCAGGCTACTAAAATGACAAGCCCCATTACACATGGTATTCCATGGATTGAAACACGTTTACCATATTCAATGACAATACAAGAACTCGCAGAAATCTATTATGGAGATCCTATGGAGACACAAATTCTTTTAAAAATGAATAAATTGCAAGATAATGGAAATTTAGTCTTATATAAAAATATGAAGATACTTGTCCCTGTGACAAGGAGCTTTAAAGATCAGC
>CACVAZ010000031.1:5712-7989 GCA_902727995.1 uncultured Sulfurovum sp. | reverse complement strand
CTCCTCGATAAATCCTACGCCATTTTGAAGCTTAGAAATACCATGAAAAAGCATTAGCCCACCAATCATCAATCTTAAAATCAATTTACCCAAGTCATCATTATTAAAAAATTTCATATCATTCCTTTTTAAAATTTTATACTAAAGTATCTTAATATCTTATAAATCCAATTTTTTAACATTCTTCATCATCTCCAGCCAATCTTCATCAAAGTTACTAAAAATATAATCTTCACCATGTGGAATGGTACATCCTGAACAGTCTTGGTGAACTTCAGCAACATCACCAACTTCTCTAACCGTTCGTTTTCCACGTTTTGAACTAATAGAACAAATCGAATGAAATTCTAGATCATCTTGTTTCTGAGGGGTTTGGTTAAATCTAAAGTGAGGACATCCACACATGTAGCAGTTAAGCTCATACATTTCATGACACTTGGTATTGGTCTTGTAAAGTTCACAAAAGTCTGGCTCTTTTTCTACCATATTCTCAAAAATAAAGTACTGAACGATGTCATACTCATCAAGTCCTTCAAGCTTTTTCATAATTGTTGCATGTTTTTTAGCGTGTTCTTCATACCATTCATTGTATATCATTTTTAATCCTTGTAGTAAGTAGTGTAATTTTGAGTTATACCTTATAGAGACTGAGTATTTTGTTAAAGAGGTAACTAATGCTCAATCTAAACGTCAATTTAACATTGTTCACAATAAGCACTTATTTGATAAAATACGCACCTTATATAAGTTTCAAAAAGGTTTAATAATGCAGAAGAGTAGTAGTCAAAATAAAGATTTTTTACGTACCATCGTTGAAAAAGATTTAAAATCAGGAAAATACAAAGAGATTACCACACGATTTCCTCCAGAGCCGAATGGGTTCCCACATATTGGACATGCTAAATCTATCTGTATCAATTTTGGTATAGCCAATGATTACAATGGTCACTGTAACCTTAGAATGGATGACACCAACCCCACAACTGAAGACACACAATATGTAGAAGCACTTAAAGATGCAGTGGAGTGGCTTGGGTTTGATTGGGAGGGAAATGTGCGTTATACCTCTGATAATTTTGATGAACTTTACAATTATGCTATAAAACTCATTAAAATGGGTAAGGCGTATGTGGACTCTGCAAGTGAAGAGGAGATTCGTGAAAACCGTGGAACCGTCACCGAAGCTGGAAAACGTAGTAAATATGCCCAGCGTTCTGTAGAAGAAAATTTAGACCTTTTTGAGAGAATGAAAAGAGGTGAGTTTAAAGATGGTACGCATATTCTAAGAGCTAAGATTGATATGTCTGCCAATAACATGCAGATGAGAGATCCTCTTCTTTATCGTATACGAAATGTTGAGCATTACCGAACAGGAGATGCGTGGCATATTTATCCTATGTACGATTTTGCACATTGTTTGACCGATTATATGGAAGGTATTACCCATTCTATTTGTACCTTAGAGTTTGAAAACAACCGTGCCATTTACGACTGGGTACTCGAAACGCTTGGACTTACAGAAAAAAGACCGTATCAGTATGAGTTTGCACGACTGGGTATTAACTACACCATGATGAGTAAAAGAAAGTTATTAGAACTGGTGAACGAAGGAAAAGTAAATGGTTGGGATGACCCCCGTTTACCGACCATTGCAGGATATAAAAGAAGAGGGTATACAGCAGAGTCTATCTTAAATTTTTGTGATGGCATCGGTATTGCTAAAGCCAACTCTATGGTCGATGTAGCTCAATTAGAATTTTCTATACGAGATGATTTAAACACCAAAGTACCAAGGGTTTTGGCTGTACTTGACCCACTTAAAGTGACCATTACCAACTATGAGGGTTCTGAAGAGATAGATGCTCCTTATTATCCTCATGATGTCCCTAAAGAGGGTTCAAGAGCCTTACCTTTTTCAAAAGAGATTTACATAGAGCGTGATGACTTTATGGAAAACCCTCCAAAGGGCTACTTTCGTTTGACACCTGATCAATCGGTACGACTGAGACATGCGTATATCATTACTTGTAAAGAGGTGATAAAAGATGCAAATGGAAAAGTTATAGAGATAAAAGCCGAGTATCACCCTGATTCTAAAAGTGGTGAAGATACGAGTGGTATCAAAGTAAAAAGTGCCATTCAATGGGTCGATGCCAATAAGGCTAGAAAAGTTGAAGTAAGGGTTTATGACCGACTTTTTAAAGATGAAGCACCTGAAGGATTAGAGGATTTAAATCCTAATTCTCTACAAATTATTAAAAATGCATTGATTGAACC
>CACVAZ010000031.1:0-5612 GCA_902727995.1 uncultured Sulfurovum sp. | reverse complement strand
TAGCAAATATTGTGACCAATGAAGTGGCTAGAGAACTAAAAGAAAATAAATTAGCTGAGCTTAAGTTCTCGGCAACACAAATAGCAGAGCTTGTTAAAATGATTGATGATGCCATGATTTCAAATAAAATTGCAAAACAAGTGTTTGAAGAGATGATAAAAAGTGGAGAGAATCCAAGTAAAATAGTTGAAGCTAAAGGGCTTGTTCAAATAAGTGACCCTGCTGTAATTTTGCCTATTATTAATGAGGTTATTGCGAAGAATCCTGATAACGTTGCTAAGTTTAAAGCTGGTAATACGAAGCTCTTGGGCTTTTTTGTTGGGCAGGTTTTAAAGGCTACTAAAGGGAAAGGGAACCCTAAGGTTGTTAATGAACTTGTGGCTAAGCAGTTGGAGCAATAATTAAATTATTAATAAAAATTAATGAGAAGATATTTATAAATATTATAGTTAAAAAATTTGTTACTTTTTTTCAAATAAGTTGACTATTTATAAGTAACATTAAAAGTTTTTAATATTCTGTTAATTGCTTGACTGATATAGTCTTATTGTTTATAAAAAGTTCTATATACAAGGTATTATGATTAATAGTCTTACATTTTCAGTTCTTATTTATAAATTTTTTAAATATTTTTTAAAATCTAAAGGTTTCTCATGACACATTATAAGTTTAAATATCTTCTACTTGGTATAAGTATTTGTACCTCTACCCATGCATTAGACAAGGAAGTACTTGATGATATCTATATCGCCCCAACGCCATATAATACACAAATAGACATTAATATTGATGATGCATCGAGTAGTGGAGTTATTACAGAGGATCAACTTAAAAACAGACCGTTATTACGTCCAACAGAAGTACTTGAAAGTATACCAGGGCTTACAGTTACACAACACAGTGGAGCAGGAAAAGCCAATCAATACTTCTTAAGAGGTGTGACCTTGGATCATGGTACAGATTTTTATGCCAGAGTAAATGGTGTACCCATTAATTTACCCACTCATGCACATGGTCAAGGATATTTAGATTTAAATTTTTTGATACCTGAACTTATAGATAATATAAGTTATACTAAAGGACCCTATTTTGCAGACTTGGGTGACTTCTCATCTACAGGAAGTGCCAATATAAACTATAAAAATAAACTTGATGATTCAATTATGTCAGTTACTTATGGAAGTGATGATTATGCAAGACTTCTTAATATGGGTACTTTTGAGGTAGGTGATGGAACCTTGTTATATGCCATAGAAAGTGGTTTTAATAATGGTCCATGGGAAAAAAAAGAAAAGAGTAAAAAGCTTAATGGGGTTCTTTCTTATAGCAAAGCAAATGATGACAGTGATATCAAGATAAACTATCTAGGATATGATACAAAATGGAATGCAACCAACCAAGTACCAAAACGTGCCATTGATCAAGGAATCATAGGACGTTTTGGGACACTTGACCCTACTGATGGTGGAGATACCAATAGACAAAGCTTAGATGCTAAAATGAATTTTTACGGTAAAGATGAAAGTATTACTTCAGTAAGTGCTTATGCAACAAAGTACTCAATGGATTTATATTCTAACTTTACATTTAATCTTGATAATCCCATTCAAGGGGATCAAATTTATCAAAAAGATGACAGAACAATTTATGGAGGGGAAATAAGTAATCTTAGGAATATTAATATTGCAGATCATGATATTCAACAGTATCTTGGTGCGAGTATAAGACATGACGATATTGATGTAGGATTATTTAATTCCACTAAAAGAAAAACCTTTAATACAATAAGTGACCATCATATCAAAGAGACAAGTTTAAGTTTCTTTTATCAATTACAGATACCTTTTGACGAAAGATACAAAGCAACCTTAGGTCTTCGAAGTGATACTTTTAACTTTGATAAGCTAAGTGATGCTAATTCTAACAACTTAAATGATAAAAATGCACACATCTTATCTCCTAAAATAGGTTTTGAGTATGCCCTAAACAACCATAATAAATTATTTATAAATGCAGGAACAGGTTTTCATAGTAATGATGCACGTGGGGTACTTTCATCCTCAACCTCTGCAACCCCTCTTGTAAAAACAAAAGGTGCTGAACTAGGATGGGAAAGAAAAACGAATGAATTTCTAAGTAGTTTAACATTATGGACGCTAGAAAATGATTCTGAACTCGTGTTTGCTGGAGATAGTGGAACAACAGAGCCAACAGGATCTGCTAAAAGAGTGGGGCTAGAATTATCACTCGATATACCAATGAACGAATGGCTCTTATTTGATATTGATGCAACTGTATCTCGTGCAAGATATGACCACCCTGAAGTTGAAGGAGGTGCTTATGTGCCAGAGTCAACTGAAAAGACACTCTCTTTAGCAGTTCTACTTAATGATTATCATAAATATTTTGGTGGATTAAAACTCCGATACTTAGGTTCAAAAGCACTTACAGCTGATAACTCTGTACGCTCTAGTCCTTCTAGCTTACTTAACTTAAAAGTAGGTAAACACATTAAGAAAAATTTAGATGTCTCTTTAGATATCCTCAATGCACTAGATAGCAAAGATTATGATATAGAGTATTACTACGCTTCAAGATTATCAGGAGAGAGTATGGGTGGAATTGATGACCGTATGGTTCACCCTAATGAGCCTTTTGGTGCTAGATTGAACGTAACCTACAAATATTAAATATGATATATGGTTGCCACTCTTTACCCAAGAACAAAATCATTTTTTTTTAGTATAGAAAGGTTATAATACGTCAAAACACAAGGAATAAAAATGATAAAAAAAGAAATGATTCAAGCACTCAATAATCAACTAAATAAAGAGTTTCACTCAGCCTATATCTATTTAGGTATGTCTGCCTATGCCAGTGCTAATGGGTTTAATGGCTGTGCAAAATGGTTTAACTTACAATACCAAGAAGAAATAGTCCATGCAATGAAACTTTTTAGATACCTTGAAGAACAAAATGCAAACATTAAATTAAAAGATATCAAAGCACTGAATGTAAAATCTGACTCTATTGTTGAGGTATTTAAAAGTGCCTATAAACATGAGCAAAAGATGACAAAGGCATTGAACAACCTAAGTGACTTAGCCATGAAACAAAAAGATCATGCCACTTACAGTCTACTACAATGGTACATTAATGAACAAGTGGAAGAAGAAGCACTTTTTAATGAGATTATAGACAAACTAGAAATGGTTGGGAATGATGGTTATGGACTCTACAGTATTGATCAAGAGTTGGGTTCAAGAGTATTTGTTGACCCAACAACCAAAGCATAACTATAAAAGGGGTTAACCTCTTTTATATCTCTTCGCCTTTACAGAGTAGTTTCTTTTTATTACTAACTCTCAAACATTTTCTACATATAAATTTCGGCTCTTTTGTATGAAGCAAAATAAACGCTTTATTTTCTGAAAAATTTTTATCTTTAAATTTGCATAGCTTTTTCATTCATGAACCTTTTAACTAAAATATTTTACTGATAGAAGAATAAGGCATGGTTAAAGAGGTTAGTGAAACCTCATATCCCTAAACACCCCTTTATTTATATTTAGTTGATTTGTTGGTCGTCTGATTTGAATTTTTGGAAGTATTTACTAACAATGGTTCCAGCTGGCATATTATCCATCTGTGAGAAGATAACATAACTAATAATTCCATGGATAAATAAAACAATAATCAATCCTTCAAAAATACCAACTTTAAACACTAGCCCTGCACATACACTGGCAAGTAATACAGCATAAGGTCCAAATTCTGCAATATGCAGTAAACCTAAGAACATTTTAATACCAACAAAAGACATAATAATTGCTAAAGCAAAGTAAGGTAAATAATGTAAATAGTGAGAATTAAATACAAAAAATGTGATGAGTATACCAATCACTAATACCGATAGTTTTGTATAAGCACCTGCTAGATGATTGGTTGATGATTTGGCTAAACCATCAAGGTTTGTCATACCTCCAAAGAAACTAGCACCCATGTTCGATACCCAGATTGAAAGTAAAGAGTTATTTGAATTAGATGGACGTTGTAATGGATCAATTTTTTCAATTGCTGCATTACTCATTACTTGTTCAATAACATCAACCACAGCTAACATCAATGAAAAGAAAATCGCATAGACCCATAAATATAAAGAATCGAAATCTGGTACAGGTAGGGCAAGAGTTAAATTAACATCCTCTACTGTAAGCATCTTTACATCAACAAAAAGAGAAGCCAAAATACCGTATAAAATCAACGTAAAATAAGGTAACGCTGGTTTTGTATCTTTAAACATTTTAAATAAAACAAGAAAAAGAATCGTTCCTACGATAGAAAGTGCAATAATTTGAATACGACCATCACTAAAAAAGTCTCCTTCTATAGTCATTCCTGCTGGTAACATCCAAAGAAAAGGTAAGAACTTCAACGCAATTTTTAAACCAATACCAGCCAATAAACCTTCCACTAGGTATGATGGAACAGCCATTAAAAGGTAGCGTTGCCAGTTAAATTTCCATATCACTGCTTGAAATGTTGCTGTCATAAAAATAATAAATGCCATATTTTGAATTCCAAAGGTTGCAACACCCATAGCAAGAATTGGGGCTAAACCTGCTGCAATTCCAGGTGCTCCAATAAAGTTACCTGGACGAAATATAGCAAAAATAAATGCTATAAAGGATGCAAAAGCAACCGTTGCAAGTCCTACTTGAATTGGATAATCCGACATTAAGGCAATACCAATAGATAATGGGATTGCCATCGTTGCTGTAATAACACCAGCTGAGAGGTCACGAGTAGCATATTTTGCAACAAATGCTGCCGAACCGTAGTCTACTTTCTTACTCTGCTCTGTATTTTCATTTTTCATATTTTTATGATACCTTTCTTTTATTTCTAAATTTTTATCACATAGCGTATATAAATTTTACTTAGGGATGATATTAAGTAGCCTAAAAATTAATATAGGTATTCTCTCTTGGGAAGAGAAGAAGCACAAAGGTTTTCAGTTTTAATTACTTTACAGGAATTTTCTATTAGTTTTTATTTGTCCATTAGACTTTAATAAGTAATGGAAACATAAAAACTCACATCAAATCTTTCATCCTCCTCTAAAAAGTTGTTTTTGTGATAGATAACATAAGAAGGCTTGGTGGTGGTTTCATATTCACTTTTAACCATCCATTCATGATGCACCCAATGGATAAACTTTAGCATATCTCCATGGATTCCTTCAAAATTAAACTTGGCATAAACCCCTCCAGCAATTTGAAACTTTGGTAAACGTTCACTTTTCATATCTTTTGCTTCAGGTTCAGCAACACAGGCAACATATTGACAGTCAGCCAAGGGGGTAATGGTAGGGTTATCGTGTAGCAGTGCTATTTGGGTTGGATTATCTATGTTATTACTTAGTATCCATGTCTGCATTTTTTGCCAAGTCTCCTTGATATTAATATTGTAACCTTTATTACGGATATAATAGCTCTCTATGGGTTGCATCTTAACAATCGTCGGTGTAAGTTCACTAAAATCAGCCCTTGATGCTAACGCCGATTTTGATTGATGAAGAATATTGTCTGAGTACGCTTTATACCCTTGGT
>CACVAZ010000030.1 GCA_902727995.1 uncultured Sulfurovum sp. | reverse complement strand
AGACATCAACTATCTCTTTTCTTGAAAGATAATGAAATCCTCTCTCTTTCAAGTAGGCTTCACTCTCTTGTAAATTAAAAGGATATAAGGGGATTTGCCTTGTTATTCTTTGATGCAATCCACCTTTTTCCTCAATAACTTTTTTAACCATCCATGATGCAGCTGAACCACAAAGTACCACAGTCACATTTTGGTGTTTTTCAAAATAACTATTCCAAATATAAGACAAAGCACCAACAAAACCTGACCTTGCTGTGGCTATCCATGGTAACTCATCTATAAAAAGTACAAAATTTTCATGCTCATTTTTTATACTTTGATGATAGTTTTTAATCCCATCAAACAGTTCAGACCAGTTTTTAGCCTCATTACACGCTATTCCATGTTTATCCAAAAGCCTATTTTTAGCATTAGAAAGCTGAGTAGACATATTCGCTCCAGATTGACCAATTAGACTGACTAGACAACAATTAGGTCGATTATAAAACTCTTCAATCATATAAGTTTTACCTACTCTACGACGACCATAAACAACTATCATCTCAGCTCTATCTGACGTTAAAGCTTCATTTAAAATCACTAACTCTTTTGCTCTACCTATCATTTCAAAACCTTTTATAATTATAAATACCTATCTTATTTTTAGACTTATTTATAATTATAGTACTATATTTCTAATTATATGGTTATTTTTTAGACTTATTTATGATTATAATACTACTAATCCGAAGCTCTCTACTTCCCCCATTCATTCAACTTTTAGTCATTAACACTACAATGCCCTATGAAAAAAGAAAATGAACTCCTTACTAAAGACATCCGTCAACTCATCATTCAGATTGCCATACCATCGAGTATTGGGATGTTTTTTAATACCATGTATAACGTGGTTGACACTTTTTATGTAGGTCAAATTTCTACGACTGCCATCTCAGCTTTGTCTTACAGTTTCATGGTGTTTTTTTTACTACTCTCTGTTAGTTTTGGATTGTCCTCTGCCATTACGGCTTATGTGGGTGGAGCATTGGGAAAACATAAAAGAGCTATGGCACAAATCTATGTATCAAATGGCATAGGGTTACTTTTCTTTATCTCATTGTTTTTCAGCATCATGAGCTTTTTACTTTTAGAAAGTATTTTCACCCTCATGGGTGCAAGTGATGAGGTACTTCAGATAGCATTGGACTATACTTACATCATTATTATTGGTATATTGCCCATGCTTTTAGGACTCGGAGCAAATGCCGTACTCATCGCCCGTGGAGACACCAAAAGCTACCGAAACATTTTAATCATTGGGTTTGTCTTAAACTTAATACTCGACCCACTCTTTATCTATGGTTATGGATTTATCCCTGCCTTTGGGGTACAAGGGGTTGCCATAGCCACGGTTTTAATTCAATTTATAACTTGTGTTTACATCATCTCAAAACTCTACCAAACAGGTCTTTTTGACATCAAACTGTTTTTCAAAAAACTACCTAACCTAAGAGCCTATAAACACTTGTCCATACAAGCCATACCTTCTAGTTTAAACATGTTTTTAATGTCTTTTGGAAGCATTATCACCATCTATTTTGTAACATTTTATGGGGTTAAGTCAGTAGCAGCCTTTGGTATTGGTTACCGGGTTGAACAAATTATTTTACTGCCTATGCTCGGTCTAAACACTGCTGTTATGAGCATTGTCTCCAACAACTTTGGGGCTAAAAACTTTGCACGAATACATGAAGTCATTAACAAAGCATTAAAATACGGATACATCATGAGTGCCATTGGTGTGGTACTCATTGTGTTGTTTGGAAAGTATGTCATCATGATTTTTGACAATGACAGCGAAGTAATAGACACAGCCTACATCTACATTATCTTTGAGAGTTTAATCTTTTTTGCATTTATCACACTGTTTATCTCTGTCTCAACGCTTCAAGGTATAAAAAAGCCTTTTATGTTGCCATTTATCGCTGTTTACCGACAGATTTTAATGCCTCTTATTCTCTTTACCTTGGTGGTAAAAGTTTATGATTTACCCATTGAGTATTTATGGGTAAGTATGCTAATCATCATCTACAGTGCAGCCATTTATTTAAAGATATACACCAATAAACAACTTGCTTTGTTGGAGGTGAAGTAGTTAGGAGGTTTCAAGCTGATTAAGATTCAAACACAGAATAAATCCAATAGTTGACTAAAGTTGTTCTTTTATCTTTTCTTTTCAAAACTATAGGAAACAGCTTTAATCCTATCTAAGAAAAGTTTTTTATATCGTTCTTTAGCCTCATCATTTAAAAAAGAGTTTTCCAATAATTCAAGCGTAATCTTTTCTTTAGACAAAAAGGCTTTAATTACTTTCTCTGCCATTTTTTCAGGAATCTCTAAAAACTTAGCCAGTGCCATAAAGTCATCATAAGCATAAAAACCATTGGCTTCAAAACTCTTAGTTTCATACGCTTTAAAAAACTCTAAAGCAGTTCGTGACTCATTGGGTAAATGTAAAGAGCTAGAAAGTAAATCATAAGCAGGAGAAAGACCGTAATCTTTTGTGCTTCGTTGAAGTACTGAAAAGTTTTTCAAATGAGCATCACCATTACTTACTAAATAGTTAAAAAGTACCAACTTAAAAAACTTTAAAACCTCAATTTTATAAGAAGGAAGATACTGTTTAATAAGCCCTCCTATCTCCTCATAAGAGTAATCATATTTATAGTTTTTACCATGGGATTGTTCTGTATATCCAGCTAAAGAAGAAAAGTCTTCTTGTTTTACTTTCATGCCATCTACTCTGTCAAAACGTTTGGTAATATAAGCTAATTCACCATCAGAAAAAGATATCAAAGCATTTTTAGCCGTCTCCAACTTAAAAACTTGACTTGCCAACTGCATGGTAAAATGTTCATTTTTAGCCACATCTTCAATAAACTCTCCATACTCCATCAAGGGTATGGGTTTAAGCAAATAAGTTCCATCTGTCGAAGTAGGCACTAATTTTTCATTTTCTATTTTCAAAGAGATTTTATCTTGAACCCCTGAAATAGACATCTGTTCAGATAACGCAACCGTAGCAGACAAGAACTCTTTTTTATCAAAGTCTAATACTGTAGATATTTTTTGATTGTCAAACAAAGCTTTTTTACACTTTTTACAATAAACCTCTTCTGTTAAAACAAAACATCCTAAACATTTCATAACGACTCTCTTATGGTAATAGTCCCAATGGTATCATGCGTTGCAGTCTTTAACAGTCGTGTAAATTCATCATCTTCATCAATTTTCAGCTTTTTGCATTGAAGCTTTTTTAAATTTCCTTCAGCTAAAAGATTGGAAAAAAAAGAGTGTAAATGAGAAGAGACAAAAGGCTCTTTTTGTTTTGGAAGCGTTAAAGAAATGGCTGTACTATTTTTACTATTTAAAAACTCATCATCATATACAAAACTATAATTAAAACCATCAAACGCTAAAGTTCCTGCCAACACTTCGCCATCATAAACATAAGCTCTAATCATTAGTCAATCCCTTTAACTTTTAGCTCTATACTTAAACCCAAGGTTTCACATATCTTAGAAAGTGTATCTATGGTAGTACTTACTTTTGCTGTTTCTATGTCGGAGAGTTGACGTGTGGAGAGTTCACTTAAGAGAGCTAATTCTACTTGGGTTATGTTTAGTTGTTTACGGCGTTGGGTTATTAGTTTGGCTATTGTTTCTCTGTTCATAACTTACCTTACTATATGTGGTTTAGTTCATATTTAGAACTATAATATTGAGTTTTTGATTAAAATTCAGTTAAATATGTGGTATAGTTCATTTTTTTAGTTTAGTTATTATTTTTTTGAAAAATTTATCTAAAAAGGTTTCTTTTGTACTAAAATGCAAAACAAGTTTATCAAAAAAACTTAACGCTTGTAAATTCTTAGCTTCTATATTTTTATAAAATTCTAAAATTTTTAATTCATTTATACTCGTTTTTAAATTACTATCACAAATTCTACTAAATAATTTCATATAGTTTTTATGAGCTAAAAACGAATCTTGCTTAACCTTTGACCAAGCAAATTGCAGTATATAGCCGTAAGTACCTAAAATGATTATCTCTACTTGTAGAGAGCGTTCTTCTTTAATATCGTCAGGAAAATATCCTATGAGATATACTAAAATTAGGGTTAAGCTTGTAAAGATAAGTCGAAATACCTTAGACCATATTTTGCTAAAAAAGATTTGATAATAGATAATAGTTTTACTTGAAATAAATTTCAAAATATCTAAACAATATTCAGCTTGTTTAAGATTAATATCCATTTCATTCAAATTCAACATATCTATAATAAACCCAGTTGTCTCATTTGAAAAGTCAATTACGCCTTGCTGATCAAATGACTTCTCTATTCCATTCATATAAACTTTATACATTTTATCTAAATAAGTAACCTTATTTTCTCTATACCTAAACTCCACAAAATACTTTGCATTTAAATATTCCAAAAAAGATTTATGAGCAAATTTAAAAGAGTCATTTTGAGTTAAATCTCTTACTAAAATAGCTGATGTTCGTATGTCATTAAAGATAGACTCTAACGCTTCTTTATTGTCTTTCATTCTTTGTTTTAAAGGTTTGTTAATCTTATAGTCAGAACTAACCTCATCAGGTATAAACTCATAAAGCTTCTGAACCATCTTTTCTAATTCACTACGGTTAATCTGATTGGTATAGCCATTTTTTTGAACCATACCCACAGCAATACCAAGCATAAAGTATTTTCTTTCATTGTTTGTAAGCAATGTCTCTACACCTGTTCTACCAATACTTCTTAATTTCTCTGCTTGACGTTTGTAGGCATGGTTTAAAAAGTGTTCTATAACTGAAGCAGAGTTGATGTTCTCTTTGTCTAGCTCAGACCAAATAATACTTGCTTGATAAAGTGTAGAAGGTCTTGAGATCAAATCTTCAAAACTATCATTTGTTTTTTCTTTTAAAAGCTCTAAAATTTCACTTCTAACATTTTTATCTACATTTCTAAGTGCCTCTGCTATTTGTATTTCATTAAAAGGTTTTATGTGTATGGCTTCACTGTAAAAAAGATTGCTACGATTATCAAACGCATTTAGGTAATCAACCATCTCTTCATTGTCTAAAAATAGATTTGGTCTACCAGTTATAAGAACTTTAGACTTTTCATAACGAGCAAACTCCCATAAACGGTTAAAATGTTCCAATCGTCTTTGAGAATCTCCTATCATATCCATTTCATCAAAACCTTCTAAAATAACGAGTAGCTTTCCCTCTTCAAGCAGTCTTATCATTCCTGATGCTTTGATGTCAAAAGTACTTGCCCATGATGCCACTATGGATTCTAATGATTCATTTCTAGGGCTTTTACCTCTTAACTCAATGATTATTGGAATTCGGTCATGATTATTTTGTATCATCTCATAAGCGACTTTCAAAGACAACACACTTTTACCTTGCCCATACTCTCCTAATAATGATATATGTTTGCTAGATTTCTCTTCTGTCCATTTAAGGATATACTGTTCAATAGACTTTATAGATTTAGCTTTAGTATCCTCAGTAGGTATTTCTCCTTCACTCTCTACATAGATATCTTGTAATCGTAATCCATCCCCATCACTTATCTCTTTGTCTTCATAAGCTCTTTTAATGTAATCAAAGTAATCAGAAAAATCAACCAAAGAATTTAAAAGTTCCTCTTTATAACGATATTCAAGTGTAGTATTTAAAAAAGTTTCTGTAGTTTTAGCTTTATTTTCATTTTGAATAGCTCACCTTCTATATGTTGACGTGAAAATTCAATCTTTTCTTGGATTTCGTCTTTACTTGGTTCTTCTAAAGTACAAAATATAACGATGTTCTTTTGAGAAAATTTAGAGATAAATAAACTCTCTTCACTATACCAATCATTATCACTGTCAACATAATACTGTTTAGAGATTATCTTTAACATTTTGGAAACATTAGTATGCCAAGCCAATGAGGTATCAAAATAAGGTTGTTCAAACTGTTTTTCTTTTTCTTTATCTTCAATAGAAATAACAATTTTTCTTCCAGGAATTCCCATTAAAGCATTTGTCATAAATGGACGAGGAGACCAATCAGCCTCCTCTTTACTTTTTGCTCCATCCCAATTTTTATAAATAGAGACAATCACCATTCCCAAAATAGTAAATATAATTACAGAAAACATTTTATCTGACCAAGAAGTTTGAGGTATGGGAATTTTACTATCAAGAGACATATTCAGAAGCTCTACAATTATTTTAATAACACTATTGTCTGTAAAAATATGTATTAGAACCATACTTCCAAAAGAGAAAAGTGATAAAGTAGCCCAAAAAGCATAACGCTCTCGTGTAAATTTATTTCTACGAAAATATAGATAAATGAGAACCAGTAAAAGGACTACCAGACTACCGAAGATAAAATATTTCATAACAACAAACCCCTATTTTAAGACTTGTTGTTATTTTAGCATAAAAAGTATATGCCGATTAAACCGTCTTACTAGAATCACTAAACCTTTTCTTCAATTTCCCTTCCATACTAAGGTAGGAATTCAACGCACCAATATAGGCTCTCGCCGATGCTAACATGGTGTCGATGTGCAAACCATGCCCAATGATGGCTGGTTCGTCGTCTGAAAATGAGACTTTAACCGTAACCGAGGCTAAGGCATCTTTTCCTTCGGTAACAGCCTTAACTTTGTAACTCTTCAACGAACCGTTAAAACCAGAGATTCTGTCTATGGTTTTGAAAATCGCATCAATGGTTCCCTCACCTATTCCAGCTTCCACAATGGTCTTACCATCTTTTTTAATTTTGACTACTGAACTTGGCGTTCCCTCTGAAAAATCCATTAACTGTAATGAAACTAACTCATAAACCTGTTCAGCTTTGGTCATCTCATTGGTAACTAACGCTCTTAAGTCATCATCATAAATATCTTTTTTCTTATCAGCTAAAATTTTAAAACGTTCAAAAGAGGCATTCAGTGCATCATCTTCTAAAGTAAATCCTAATTTTGCTAACTTATCTTTAAAGGCAGCGCGTCCAGAGTGTTTACCAAGTACTAAAGTGTCATCTTTCACCAAACCAATACTCTCAGGACTCATAATCTCATAAGTCTCACGGTTTTTCAACATACCATCTTGGTGAATTCCACTCTCATGGGCAAAAGCATTTTTACCCACAATGGCTTTGTTTGGTTGAGGTTCTATGCTGGTAATATTGGCTATCAGACGACTTGCAGGGTAAATCTCTTTGGTATTAATATTTGTCTCATAATCTCCAAATACATCAGCACGTACTTTCAATGCCATAACTATCTCTTCTAAGGCAGCATTTCCTGCACGTTCTCCCAATCCATTGATGGTACACTCTACTTGTCTTGCTCCATTCACTACGGCTTCTAGTGAGTTGGCAACCCCTAAACCTAAGTCGTTATGGTTGTGTACTGAGATGATGGCTCTGTCTTTAGTGTACTCGGACATGATGCGTACCATTTCCCCTATCTCAGAAGGCAGTCTAAAGCCTACTGTGTCAGGTAAATTAATGGTTGAAGCTCCTGCTTCTATGACAGCATCTGAAATCTCTTTTAAAAACCCTATGTCACTTCGTCCTGCATCTTCACAAGAGAACTCAACATCATCCACAAACTCTTTGGCATACGAAACAGCTCTTACAGCTCTTTTAATGACCTCATCAGGAGACATTTTTAGTTTATGTTCCATGTGAATTTTTGAAGTAGCAATGAAAGTATGGATTCTTTTCATTTTAGCTTTGGCTATTGCCTCACCAGCTGCCTTAACATCTCCATCGGTAGCACGTGCCAAAGAACAAACTGTTGAGTTTTTTACACGCTCTGCTATCTTCTCTATGGCATCAAAATCACCAGGACTCGCAGCTGCAAAACCAGCTTCGATAATGTCTACGCCCAACTTCTCTAGTTGAATGGCAATTTGAATCTTCTCTTCTGTGTTCATGGAAGCCCCAGGGCTTTGCTCTCCATCACGCAAGGTTGTGTCAAATATTTTAATGA
>CACVAZ010000029.1 GCA_902727995.1 uncultured Sulfurovum sp. | reverse complement strand
TAATAATGTTATTACCATAAGTAATGGCATTCCCATTAAAGTCTAAAGACATCAATGCTTGAAGATTGGCATTACCATTAATCCCCAATGTAGCAGCAATCGGCATACCAGCTAAAGCATGTGAAAAGTCGTATTCACTAGAAATTACTTTTTGTTGAATCCCAGGCCAACCCCCACCCTCTTTAGAAACATGAACATTCAGTCCACGTTTTTTAAAAAAACCTTTCTCTTTCGCAATCACCAATGGAGCACAATCCGTTAAAGCAATAAACCCAATTTTTAGATCCGTCTTCTCTGGCTTAGCCAATGCAACACTCGTTAATATTGAGATAGCAACACTCACCCTTAAAATCTTTGTCAACATTCTTACTCCTTCTTTCATACTAAAATATTTTACTAAGACTATTATAATATTTTTTATACATAAATACATAAGTTATTTGTATAAATAATATACAATATATTTTAAAGTTATGAATAATATATAATCAAAATTAAGAAGAGGGAAAAAGATAAAAATAAGTAGTCAACCCTGAAAAACCCAATATCAGTTTTTCCCAACCATCCTAAAAAGCAACAAACCCAAATTAGAATATTTCTCTCTCTGATTTGGGTTGAGTTTAAATAAGAAGTAATAGATGGATAGTACTTTTAGCATAAAAAAGAGCATTAAGAAGTCATTTATCCACTTCTTAAGATTCCAAGCAGAGGCAGCTAAGAGCAGATTAACTTCATCACCAATAAAACCTTTGAGATAGTTCCTTGATAACCTATAGTCTGATTTTAGATGTCCAATAATAGGTTCAATGGCTGCTCTTCTTCTAAACTTCTTTCTTTTGATTTCTATCTGATACTTGGTATCTCTTTTTCGTTTGGTATCAGGAATAGAGATGCTTGTCCCTTGTACCTCTTGTTTACCTCGGTATCCTCTATCGCAGATGGCTTCTTTTATTGGTTTAGTTCTATTCGAGTTGGCTGAGCTTAAAGCCAGTTCTAATGTTTTTGAATCATGTTCATTTTTACTATGAGCTGATACACCTACAATGATGTTACTTTTCATGGTACTGACAATAGAGGCTTTCGTTCCATACTCATACTTCTTATGGTCTTTACCTTTGGTCATCACATAGATATGTTCTTCATGCAGTGAGTAGGTCTTATTTCTATCTTGAATCTTTTGATTTCGTACTTTATCAAAGAGTTCAAACTTTTCTTGATAATCTTTAGCTTTTTCAGTACCAAGTTTACGTTCAATATCTCTCATTAATATCCCTACAATCGTTCGGAGTCTTTTCATTGATACTTTGGCTTTTTTATATTTTTTGGGATGTCTAAAAAATCTTAGTTTGATTCGATGCTCTTTAATCTCTTTTACAAAGCTTCGTCGGAGTTTTATCTCTTCTTTTTTAGCTATTTTATGCAGATGGCTTATCATTCTGATGGCTAGTTTTCCATCAGTTGGATAAGTGATATTTTTCTCTTGGACGGTGGTATCTATTATCACCTTTTTCTCTTCACTCTTTTTTCCATGAAGCATTACTGTTGATTTGAAGATTAACTCTATTCCCTCTTTACCTATTCGTTGGCGAAACTTCACCAGCTCGGTACTATGACAAGGTAAGGCTATTTGGAATTCTGTAAATCCACAAAAATATTGATAATACGGATTTCTTTTCCATTGCATAACCACATTTTCATCTGATAAGTTCTCTAACTGTTTTAGTAACAGCAGTCCGACCATTAATCTTATCGGCTTGGCTGGTCTTCCCTCTTTGGAGTAGTATTTTTCAAAGCTCTCTTCAAAGACTCCCCAATTTATAGTATCTGCTAGAGCTATTATTGGGTCTTGACTATCCAACATATCTCTTAATTGATTATGGAATAAGTTTGCTTGGGTTAACTTGGATGGTTTGGGGAGCATTTCTTTGTCCATTTCGACCAGAAACTTACTTGTTTCTTTGGGGTTTATGGTCGAAATTATAGCGTATTATTGGTTTAAAATGACTAAATATAAGGGTTTTGTTTGTTTTTCAGGGTTGACTATTTAGTAGATAAAATCTTTTTTTAGCACTTAATAAAGCCCCTGATATATTTCAGCTATTTCTCAAATGACTTTTTGTAACTTTTTTAAAATCTCTAATACAAAAAACCAAACAACCAAAGAGGAATCTTATTCATACTTCCAACTTCCATGTCGGCTGAAACTACATAAGCATTCTCTACATCTTTTATCTGTCTCTTTGTTTTACCTCGTCCTCCTACTTCAAAAGTACTTTGTTCATTGACCATAAAGTCACCACTTTTTGGATAAGATAATTGATGTTCAAAAGAGAGTTGAGAAGCAAAAAATGTCTCTCTTATCGTTCCATCTTTAGGTGTGTTACAAAAAATACTAAAGAGATTTGTGTTATCAAGATAAAGCTTTTCAGGTTTAGAAATAATACTGACCCCATTTGACTTTGCCCCCAAGATTCGAATAAGCCCTCCTGCTTCCAAAATAGTGAGATACTTATAGAGTGTCTTTTGATTCAACTCCACAGCTCCACAAAATTTTGAGATGTTAATATCAAAGGGTTCACTTTGGCAAAGCATCACCATCATCTTTTTTAAAGCGTTAATCTTGTCGTATTCAATTTTATAAACAGCAGGTAAATCAGCATTCAAAACTTGTGTGGTTGCCATCAATAACTTTTGTAAATAACTCTCTGCACCATCTTTATAAAACGGATAAGCCCCATGTTTAAGATAGTCCTCAAAATAAGCCAAAGGTTTAATTTTTAAGAGTGTCTCTATGGCAAGAGTACTATGATTTTCAAGTATCTCATCAAGCGTATAAGAAGGCAAAAGCTCCCCACTCTCCAACTCCAAATACTCTCGAAATGAAAGAACAGGCAATCTATAAATAATGGCTCTACGACTCAAATCAGCTTTAGCATGGTCAATAGCCAGTGCATTTGAACCTGTAAAAATAACCTGTAAACCCCAAAAACTATCATAAATGAGTTTCAAATCTATCTCAAAGTTTTTAATCTTATGAATCTCATCAATAATCAAAACCTCCCCACCCACTTTCTGAAAAGCATCAGCAATAGCAAACAAACCCTTCTCCACTACCAAAGGATGATCAGCCATAACATATAAGGCTTCTTTGTCTGTCTCCTCTTTCAAGTACTGTAAAAGCAAAGTTGTTTTTCCAGCTCCCCTAGCCCCAATAATTCCAAAGAGTCGCTCTTTAAAATCTATCTTTTCATAGAGAAATCGCTTGTATTTTGGTACTGCTTGTGATTTTATTTGGTTGGAGAGTATAAGAAGTGGGGTTATCATTTTATATCCTAATATTGGATTTATTGTATATTTTTTGTATTAGAGTACTAATTATAGTGAATTTTTCTTTTCATGCAGTATGAATTAATTGTATAATTTGCTATGATTTTTCCAATTTGCATATTCTCTTATTTTTGATATTATATAAAAAACTAATTATCATTACTCATTTTATACCTCTTAAAATTCTCAGCCTGTTCAAATATTTCTTTATAAACATCATCAAAACTAATAGGAGGGTAACCGTGTTCAGCCAACAGTAAAATCAAGTCTACTTGTAGCTCTGCTTTTATATCTTCTCGTTCACTCCAATCGGTATATTTGGCTTTATCATCGACTACTTTTTTAACCTCTTTGGCTAATCCTATTAATTTATCTTCAGGATAATCAAAATCATACTTATGTGCTACTTTTTTAAGTATGTCATAAAAAGCTTTCTCTTCAAAATCTATGCCCATATCTCCAAAGGATTCTTTCTCTTTTTTTAAATTATGATATAGGTCTATAATCTCATCTGTAAAATCTTTCAATACACTACTTTGCAACACATCTGCTTCTTTTCGTTCATTATATTTGTCGACCAGTGCTTTAAATTTTTTAGAAAAATCTACAGATTTTGTTTTATTCACCTTTTTAAACTCATCCAGTGCTTTGGCTAAAAGCTGTTGTAATAGTTTTATTTTGGTATTTGGTAGCTTTATCTTCTCTATCTTATTGAGATAATCTTCATCGAAAATATCTATTTGACTCTCGCCATCTTCTCCAAGTTTGAAAATCTCTTCTACTCCATCACTTTTTAGAGCCTCTGTTATCATCTCTCTTACTCTTTTGTTCATACTTTGGGTATCGGGGGCTTCACCTTTGGTTAGTTTAAAAACGATACTTCGTACTGCTAAATAGAAATGAATGGTATCTTTCTCTTCTTCGCTAAACTCTTCACTACCACAAGCGATATCATAAGCTAATTTTAGCCGTTTAACCAATCCCATAAATCTATTCTCTAAATTTTTACTCAATTGAACAAACTCACTAGCTCCGTTGAGTGTGTCCAACTGCTCCAATGGCGTACCATGAAAATATTTAGAACTGTCAAATTTATAAAAAAGTTTTCCCAATAAATCAAGCTGGTCTTTTACAGCTACGATAGAAGCTTTTATGTCTTCAAAATTCTTTTCTTCGCCCTTTGAGAACTGTTTTAGGGCTTTGTTCATCGCTGTTTTAATACCAATATAATCAACAACTAAACCCTTCTCTTTATTTTGATATTTTCTATTTACCCGTGATATGGTCTGAATAAGATTGTGTTGTTGTATTGGTTTATCTATGTAAATCGTATCCAGTGCTGGAACATCAAACCCTGTGAGCCACATATCTACCACGATAGCGATTTTAAAATTGGATTTTTCATTCTTAAATTGCGTGTCTAAACTTTTTCGGTACTGTTTTGTTCCTAACCTATCAAGTAGAGCTTTTTCATCGTCTTTACCTTTGGTCATTACCATTTTGAGCTTTTCCATAGGTAAAATTTCTTTTTGCTCTTTCTCACTAAGCTCTATACCTTCATCAGAAACCCTTATTTCATCCCATTGTGGTCGTAGTGCTATCACAGCTTTATGTAAATCATAAGCAATCTCTCGACTACTACAGACAAACATTGCTTTTCCCTTTTGGGTTGCTCCTTCTTCTACTCTTTTTTCATAGTGAGCTACAAAGTCTTTGGCAATGGCTTCTATTCGGTCAGGGTCACCCAATATAGCATTCATATTAACAGTATCTTTTTTACTCTTCTCTATCTGATATTCATTTGCTCCATCTTCTGCACATTTGGCATAATATGCCTCTATCTCATCAAGTTTTGAGTTTTCAAGCACTATCTTTGCACTTCTTCCCTCATAAACAATACGAACCGTTATCTCATCTCTTTCCGATTCAGTCATGGTATAACTATCTACAATTTCACCAAAAACACTCAATGTTTTGTCAATAGGTGTACCTGTAAATCCTACGTAAGTTGCATTTGGTAAAGAGTCATGTAAATACTTGGCAAAGCCATAACTCTTTTTAACCCCTTTTTCATTCACTTTTACTTTTTGGTCAAGGTTGATTTGACTTCGGTGTGCTTCATCTGAAATACAAATAATATTATTTCTATTGCTCAAAAGCTCTGTATCTTCATTAAACTTATGAATAGTGGTCAAAAACACACCACCACTCTCTATGCCTTGTAGTCTTTCTCTAAGCTCTTGACGGCTTGTAACACTTAGTATATTACTGTCACCTATGTAGCCTTTGGCATCGGTAAAGTCTTTGCTTAGTTGTCCATCTAAATCGGTTCTATCGGTAATGAGTACAATCGTAGGGCTAGAGAGTTCCACACTTCGCATAAGTAGGCGAGTCAAAAAGAGCATGGTAAAACTTTTACCACATCCTGTTGCTCCAAAGTAAGTACCTCCCTTTCCATCACCTAGAGGTTTTTGATGTTTTTTAATATTGGCAAAGAGTTTTTTAGTCGCATAATATTGAGGATAACGGCAAAAGATTTTCTTTTCATTTGTAGGGCTATCAGGAAAATAGATAAAATGATGGATAATATCTACAAGACGTTTTGGGTTGAACATGCCTTGAACCATACTAAATAGAGAACTAATGCCATCTACACTTACTTCGTTACCTGTTACTTTTCTCCAAGCATAATAAAACTCATAAGGGGCAAAAAATGAACCTGCTTTATTGTTAACTCCATCGCTTATAACACAAAAAGCATTGTATTTAAAGAGTTCAGGTATGTCTTGTTTGTAGCGTGTGGTCAGTTGCACAAAAGCATCATGAATGGTAGCTTCTTCTCGAATGGCACTTTTAAACTCTATGACTACAAGGGGTAAGCCATTAATATAAACGATACCATCAGGAATACGAAGCTCATACCCTTCAATACTCAACTGATTTACAAACTTAAAACTATTTTTAGTGACATTATCATAGTCTATCAAGTTTATAAACAAATCTTTTTCAGTGCTATCTTCTCGCTTAAAGATAAATCCATCAGAGACCAACTTCATAATAGCCTTATTACTCTCATACAAATCACTAGCTGAATAGATTTCTAACTTTCGTATAATCTGTTCTATTTCTGAAGTGGTGATTTTCTCTTTTTTGTATCGTTGGTTTAAAAATGCTTTCAAATCATCTTTAATCAAAACCTCATCAGGCTCTCTATTTAATACTTTTCCATTAAAATGAGCAATCTTCTCTTTGGCTAACAATTCTATAAAGGCTTCTTCTAGTTTGGATTCTGTGAACTTCATAGTTTACTTTTCATATTTAGTTCTTCTACTACTCCATGTATCAAAACTTGACATAATGGTTTTATAGATTCCTTTAGCGATTCATTTATACTTTTACGAGTCTCTAAGGTACGATAAATAGTAACAATAGCCTCTTGAACGGCTATATCAGGTATAGGTAGTTTCACTCTACACATTTCATCCCAATCAAAAGTTTCTCTTGCACTTCCCCAAGAATTAAAACGAGCATAACGGTCAAATTCACTTCTTTGAAAAAAAAGATATAAGTATTCAGGTAAAAGTTTACTTGTATCTTTTACTTCAAAGACTGTATATGTACTAGAAACTAAACCAACTACTCCATCTAAAATAGCAATTGATATTTTTTCTCCATTTCTTGAAGTTACAGATACGTATCCAAATTGTCTTGGTCTAACAACTTTATAATTTGATAAATTAAGTTTCTCTTTATCAGACTTACTTGGAATGAAAATCTTCTTAACACTTATTCCTAACAGATTATCAATGGTCAAGGACTCATTCCTCTCCTCTGACTGCTGAATATATTCTCCTAGTATTTTAGACTCACTTGTCTTAATAAGATTTTCAATATAACTATCACAAATAATCTGCAAATCATCTAAACTATTTTCATATGTTTTTTGATTATTAACTAAACTAGTATAGAGGTCTACATATTGTTTCTGTTCTTCTATATCAGGAATTGGTAATAGAACATTACACATATCATCCCAAGTAAAAGTTTCTCTTGCACTTCCCCAAGAGTTAAAACGAGTATATCTATCAAATTCTGAACGATTAAACCAAATAAATAGATATTCGGGAATTAATTCATCATAGCTTTTTACTTCAAAAACAATAACTGTACAAAGAAAAAGTTATAACTATATGCTCAAAGTTGCGAAAAATGAGTTTAGAAATGATAAGAAACTAAGAGAATTTACTATTACAGCTGAGGAGCTTTTACTTTTTTTTGATATGGGTGGAGAGAATCATACCCACCTTAAAAAAGAGTTAGGACTACTTAATAAAACAGTTGTAACTTACAATATATTGGGTAAAGATAAACAGAATAAAAGATGGGGTTCATTTACGCTTATTGCTGGATTTGAATATAAAAATGGAATAATATCATACTCCTTTCCTCATCAAGTTATCAATATGCTTTTAGACCCTAAAATGTTTGCAAAAATTAATCTTGTGGCTATAAAAGGGTTAAGGAGTCGTTATTCTATTGCTCTTTATGAGTTAGCAGAAGATTATATTAATGTTAAAATTCCTAAAATGAGTATGTCTGACTTTAGGTTATTAATGGGTATTGCAGAAGAAAAGTATACTAAATTTTCTATGTTTCAACGGCGTGTAATTGATATAGCTGTTGATGAGATAAATCAAAGTGAACACATCAATTTTACATTAAGCTATGAGCTTGAAAAAACAGGAAGAAAAATAACCCACATTAAATTCATCATCCACAAAAAAGAAAACAC
>CACVAZ010000028.1 GCA_902727995.1 uncultured Sulfurovum sp. | reverse complement strand
GACCCAATAGATATATGTATACCCATTGCAGCCAAAACAATTAACCAACGATTCTTAACATTCATCAAACCTATTCCTCTTTTATAAAAATTTTTGAATTATAACTAAAAATACTTTTTATTGAAAGACAAGATTATATTAAGCATAATTGAGTATTATCCCTCAAATTAACAACAAGGATTTACATGTCAACAATTAACCTAGATAGAGAATGTGGATGTTTTAAAAGAAGCCCATTTGAAAACAATATAAGCTTTGAGAGCAAAGATGATGCCATGATGAAAGCCCAAGAGATGATAGGTCACATGAACTCAAAATTTTGTGGTAAACATGGTTTCACCTTAAGTGAAAATGGTGATGACTTTAGTATTACTATGGGTCAACCTGCACAAGCTGCAACTTCTGGTGGATGCTGTGGTGGTGGACACTGTTCATAACAGCGTCTTCTTGTCCAACTAAAGGTGCATGAAAAGGGCTACCTTTAGCCCCTCTTTCTTCTTCTCAATTTAAATAAAAAAGTCATTCAATAGGCGACTTAGTGTAAAATACTCCTTAAAATAATAATAAAAGAAAAGTATGAATCATAATGTTGAAAATCGTGAAGCATTTTATTTAGGGGGCTATGACCCACGTGGTGTACGCTATTACTACAACCTTTATAAAACTGAAGCTACCAAACAAACTAAAAGTAGTGACATCAACATCTCTGTTGGCAAACGAAAACGCAGTAATATGCATGTCCACACATGGGAGATAAATACTCAAACAGATACCATTCAGACTAAAACAAACTACCATTTTTTAGAATGGGATGATATTATTCGAGAGGATTGGAAAAAAAATGTTTTAGAACTTTTTTTAGATTTTATTTTTTATTTTAAAACGTACATATTAGCTGGTCGCTTTAGTCAATACATGTTTAGTTCACCTTATCAAATGGTCGGTATTTTTCTGCCTCTCTTTTATGTAATTATCTCTTTTTTTTTAGTAACATTTCTTAGCACTCAAATTTATCTCTATTTTGAAGGTTTAGTAGGACTCGCCATTTACTTAGGTACTTTTATTTTAATGTTCTCTGCCTTAATTAAATTGGGTGACAAACTAGCTGTATTTTGGCTCCTACGCATTTTTGTATTTTCAGCACGTTATGCTTTTCATGAGAAAAAAAACTTAGACCTACGTTTAAATGAATTTTCTGCTTTTATAGAAAAACGTATTGAGACAGCCAAAGAAAATAATATTGATGAAATTTTATTGGTCTCACATAGTGTGGGGAGTATCTTAAGCATTCCTTTACTTGAAAAAATATTAAAAAAAACAGAGCATAATCAATCAGATGTTAAACTCTCGGTGTTGGTTCTTGGAGAGTGTATTCCTTTGGTAAGTGGTATTAACCATGCCCTTGAGTATAAATCGAAAATGCAGTTTGTTGCACAAAGTACAAATCTTTTCTGGTTAGACTACACAACGGTCATAGATGGTGCTTGTTTTCCCCAATTAAATTATTTTGAAGATGCCAATATTCAAATCAAAGAAAAAGAAAGTTTTCATTTTCACACAGGACGCTTTCATACCCTTTTTTCAAAAAAAACCTATAAACAACTACGAAAAAACAAATATTTAACCCACTTTATCTACTTTATGGCAACAGAAATTTCAGGTAATTATAATTTCTTTAAAATGACAGCAGGTTCTAAAAAATTAAATACTGTAGTGAAAGAGAACATACAATGAAAATTTATCCCTACTATCCTAAACCCATTAAAAATAAAGCCTCTATCTTTACACGCTATTTCAAAAACAGACGTTCTTGGTTGAACAGTTTATATGAACGAAGCTATACCATGAAAATGGGAGAGTTTAAAGTACCGTTAATTGATATATACATCGTCAATGAACCCGACTTAATCCATAGAGTTATGGTAACCGAAGTAAAATTTTTTCCTAAACATCACCTACAACATGAAATGTTAAAACCTGTTTTAGGGGAAAGTATTTTTACAACCAATGGTAAAGTATGGAAGAAACAAAGAGAACTGTTAAACCCATCATTTGAAATGACCCGTATTTCTCATGTCTTTGACTTGATGCAAGAAGCCAGTCAAGACCTTCTTGCACGTTTAGAAAAGCGTAACCCCAATACATACACTGATATAGATAAAGAGATGACCTTTGTCACAGCAGATATTATTTTTAGAACCATTCTATCAAAAAAATTAACGCTAGAAGAAGGTGAAAAAATAGTCAAGGCCTTTGAAATATTTCAAGAAACAAGTGCCAAAATCACGATGCTAAAAATATTTAAAATCCCAAAGATATTTCATAGTAAAAAATTAGAATCTTCCTATAAAGAGTCAGGTAACATTATTCGCCAAAGTTTAGCAGATATCATACAACCTCGTTATGATGACAGCTTAAATAAAAATGCGTATAAAGATATTTTGTCAACCCTTCTCAAAGTTATTGATGAAGAGACAGCTAAGCCTTTTTCCTTTCAAGAGATACTCGATCAGGTTGCCATGTTATTTTTAGCAGGACATGAAACCAGTGCAAGTTCGCTCACTTGGACACTTTATCTTTTGGCACTCTATCCAGAACATCAAGAGAGTGCTTATGAAGAAATTATCCATGCTTGTGGCAAGGAAAAGTTTAGTGTACAAAACATCAAAGAGCTTACTTTTTTAACAAAGATTGTTAAAGAGTCATTAAGACTCTATCCTCCTGTTAGTTTTTTCCCTAGAGAAACCGTAGAAGCAACCACCATGCGTAATAAAAAATTAAAAAAAGGCTCTGTAGTGGTTGTTTCTCCTTGGCTAATGCATCGAAACAATCGTTATTGGGAGGATCCTCATATGTTTAACCCTCATCGATTTGATGATCCTAAAAGCATTCACAAGCATACCTATTTTCCTTTTGGAATGGGTCAACGTGTTTGCATAGGTTCTGCCTTTGCCATGCAAGAAACCTTACTCTTATTGGCATCCATGATAAGGGAATATAAACTTGAAGTAGAACCTGGTTTTACCCCTGATATTGTTGGTAGATTAACCACACGCTCCCTAAATGGTCTGAATGTTAAATTTATAAAACGAGAAGGGGTCTCTTAGATGCATAAAAAAATCAACCTGCAAGAGCGTTTAGCAGGGGCACTTTTACTCTGTGCCATTGTTCCTTTGGCAGTACTGGGTTATTTACTCATAGTCGTGCATGGTCTAGTGGGTAATGCTGATAGAATCAGACAAGGCGTTCATGCACTCGATCATTTTGTCAATGCAACAATTTTTAATGGTTATGCTTGGGAATCTGTCTCTTCTCATGCATGGCGAGAACGAGATAAAAAATGGGCAAAGTTTATCATTTGGCTAACAGGAAAATTTCAAAAAAACCACTGTGAACGTTGCAACAAAAGAGAGCAAAAAATCGTAGACCTCATCATAAAAAAACAATTACATCAACAAAATATAGGCATTAAAAAAGATATTTAAAAGATATTTGGTTTTTATTTTAATTCATCTGGCATTCGTCCATAAAAACTGCCGTTTAATTGTGTTGTTTTAACAAGATAATTTCTAAACTTAGTAAAGAGGTCTCTATCAGGAACTTCAGGGTTATCCCAAAAATCATTTAAACTTTTATCTTTATTGGTAAGGGATTCTATGTTGTATATTGCATTACCTAAGGTAATGGTTGCTGTGCCATGATAAAGTGAAGAGAGACCAACCGTTGAATTAATGGTTACCGTTCCTTTTGCATTTCTTAAACAGCTAGGAAGATGTAAATCATGCACCACAATAATACGTTTCTCAATCTTTAATTTTTTGGCTTCTTTCATAATAAACTTGGTGTAGTTCTTACGTCCTCGATCAAGAGGATGGTGTTTAAACATCAATCTAAAATGACTATTCGCATACTGAGCAAAAGAGCCAAGAACTTCTAAAATAAAGTGTTCAATGGTTCCATAATTTGAATGTTGTAATATTTGAAAATCATTATGCGTTTGTAAAGGAACAAAAAAATACTGCTTAGAATAGTGTGTTTTTATTTGTTTTAAATACTTTTTATCTTTTTGCGTATAAATAACTTTTCTTACTAAGGCTTTTATGCCAATAAAAAACTCTTTAATTGCCGAAAAACTTCGATGATGCTGATAATGTTTATATTTGAAATGAAAAAGTTTAGCTATAAAATAATAAACAACAACCGTAGACCATAGTCTTAATGAACTAAACTCTGAGTGTTTAACGGCTTTAAGTTCAATGGGTTCAAGAAACTCATAAAAATTTTTATGCCGAATAATATGGCTGTAATCATTCACCCCATAACGTTCAAGCGTAATATAATGAGGACGAACATAACCCTCTTCAAAGACAAAAATCTCTATATTTAACACTTCTGCAATATGTACTAATATTCTTTGATAAAAACGACAATCACCAAATAAAAAAACTTTATCAATTTGATGTTCGAGAAGATAAGTTTTTATAAAGGTGTGCCAATCTTTTTGATAGCCCTTATATCCTGTATAATTATCATGATAAGAAAAAAATTCATCTCCTGCATTCAGTCCTATCCTAAAGGTTCTCGCCCCTCTTAATCTGAATTGAGCATCCAATTTTTTAAAAAAAAAGCCTATAGGTCCTTGAAAAAGAAGAATATTTTTATTAACAATATTCCCAATACTATTCACCTAAAATAATCCTTATAATCAACTGCACTTTACGAAAAAAGAAATTTCTAATATTAATATACAATCGAAAAGTTTTATTTTGATTATAGCCATTTTTTTCTTTATCTACCTCGGCTAACAGTACCTCAACTTCACAGCGTTCATTTGTTTTAGGATGGATATAACGAGGATAAAGAATAAAGGCTGTAGCCACCAATTCATCAATGGTTCGTAGGCGATTACGCCGTTTACAGGTTCGAGCATCAATGGTTAATCCCCATCCAGCATAAAAAGGCAAACCATAGGTATAAACCTTTTTTCCACGTATCAAAGCTTCAAGCCCTACTAAAGAAGTCATGGTATGCACTTCATCACAAAGGACAAGTACGGAGTCTAGTCCAACATTGGAGATGATTTTATCACAATAGGCTAATGCTTCAAGTGAATCCACATGACCTTTTCGGTTACCTGCCAATACATCAGGATGAGGTTTATAAATAAGATAAGCATCTTGACCTGCACTTCTTCTTGCTTCTTTTAATAAGGCTAAATTATTCATCCCCTTCGCTCCATAAATAATTGAAGCATCATCTTCAACTTGTCCTGGCACCAAAACAACTTTTTGAGAGGAATTTTTTAGATCTAAATAGACTTTCTGCTCTTTACTGCTATTATATTTCGAAATCTTATGTTCAATCAAATAACACTGTAATTTTTTAGCACGTTCCAATAAAGCCTCATCAAAAACATGGGCATTTAAAAGCACTTCCAAGTCACTCTCTTGGGTCGGATCAAAATAGATTCCTCGACTATCAACCACCAAAGAATAGGCTTTCGTCAAATCAGAACCCAAAGAGACTGAACGCACAAATCCATCTTCTACCCTTGAAAGAGAAATTTGATGCTTTTGAGCATAGTTTTCTACTTCATCAAAAGGTTTTTTTCCCCAAATATAAATGCTTGAGCTCTCTTTTAATCCTTTATGCTTTGCCTCATCAAGGGTTTTACAAAAAAACATGTTTTCTTTTGGCATCGGAAAAAAAACCATCACAAAACTTCTCTTCCATCTTGAAAAACCAAAAAAGTATGCTTTTTTTAAATAGACTTTATTAGATAACATTTCTTAATTTCCATGCCAATAATAAGCCATAGCTTTTACGACAATAATGGTGATTACATCTGTTTTTTGGGTCAAGTAACCATGAAGAAACCAGACTTTCTTTGTTTAATGAACTCGAATCTAAATCAATAAACTGTAAATCTTCATGTGCTTTACAGCGTTCTTTAATGGCTTGATTAAACGCTAAGGTAAGTTGCGTACGCTCTTTTTGCGATGCTTTGACGGTTCTACGTATTGCGTGAACCGTATCGTTACATTCTTGTTCATCTTTAAGTGTGGGTAAAGGAGCTGAAAGAATAATAACAGGCGCATAGCTTTGTAGCTTTAAAAGAAAATTATAATAATTTTCTACAGACTCATTTAACATTTTTTCCACCAAAACACCCGTTTTTTCTGCCCGTTCCCAGATGATGTAAGCCGTATCTACTTCTCCTAAGGTAATAATAATCTTGTTATAATTATATTCTTCTAATGCCACAAGAAACCGATTTTGCGATTGGGTCTGCGAATTCAAGTTTTTAATACCACGTGCCGTAGCCCCTGCAATGTACAGTGTTTTAATATCTTTACCCAAAGCTATTTTTGACAACAATCCGTATTCAAAAACACGAATATGCGAATCTCCTAAAGCCAAGGCATCATATATTTTTTCATGTTTGGCTTTCTTCTTCTGTAACACAATCTCATTGATGACATCAATAATATCTGAAGGACGTTTCCGATAAGGATTATAATACCTCGTATAAAGAATATACGCCCCAGCAAACAATTCCTCCATACTAAGCTCTCTTGTTCGCCTAGCACAACTTTGTTTGTCTAGAGTCAAGCCCCATCCAGCATAATACGGCAGACCATAACAAACCACTTCTAAACCCAATATAAGTGCTTCCATCCCCATTCCTGAGGTTTTGGTATAAACTTTAGAAAAATTTTTAAGTAACGAAATAGAATTCACATCTTCATCTAAAACAATACATTCTTTAGGTATTTCTTCCCTCTTAATATCTGATTCTTTTTTACCTACCAAAACATCAGGATGTATCTTAAGATAAATAGAAGCATTCAGGTTTTCATTCATCGCCTCATCTATCATTTGTTTGGTTGTAAATTTATTGCCTACTCCATACTCTAAAGAAGCATCCCCTGCTGTTTGAGCAATAATAAGAATCCGTTTCTTTCCCTCATCTTTAAAAAAATCATCAGAAATATTAGCTGCATTGTTATACTTAGAAATATGATGTTTTTTTATGAGATCAATAGCCTCTTCAGCTTTTTGAATAAGAGCTTCATCAGCATTAAAATCATAACTATTTAAGATATTTTCTAAATCAGATTCACTAGTAGCATCATAATAAATCCCTTTTTTGTCTTCTACAAGGGAAAAAGAAGGTGAACCCTTTATTCCTAAGTCCATTGAGCGTATGAAGCCGTCTTCTAATAAAACAAATGAACTATTTTGTTTTTTAGCTAAGCTTATGGCTTTTAGACCTGATTCTTTTTTTCCCCAACCGTAAAAAGAATTTTGTTTATTTTGAATTTTATAAAAAAGACTATAATACTTGATAGTTAAAAAGTTTTTTGTGTTTCGTATGAGTCTTTTTGAAGTTGTTATATTTTGATTCATTCTTTTCACTATTTACTTTCTCCTCCCACACATTTCATAACTCTTTTTCCAAACAGCTAAAACTACAGAAGCATCAATTTAAAAAGAGTAAAACTTTACTATATTTTTCATTCTATCATATTTTAGTAAATAATAAATACTTGACCCCTTATTTTTCTTCGTCATAGCTATAAGTGTCTTTAAACCTCCAAAAACTCCACCCCATCTTTAGAGCCAACAAGTAAAAAGCTTCTAAGCTTAGGTATAGTTTTAACCTTATCAAGCTCTAAGTAGCCCTCAATCTGTTCAATTCCCTTTTTTTTCAACTTTGCATAATCATCTTTTTGTTTGACCCATTTTAACTCAAACAGATAGTTATTGGGTACTTTCTCATCACGACCTATGAGTAAAATATCAGGATATTTATTGTCAAGTTCGGGTTGTGAATCTATGAAATAGAACTCTGCAAAACTTAACAGTGAGAGGGTAATGACTTGAAAATGTTTCTCTGTGAATCCGTAATGGTCACGGTTAGAGAGGGTTTTTATGACAATGTTTAGTTGTGTTTTAAAAGGCTCTAATTTACCCAATGCCAAATCTGTTAAAATAGAACTCATCTCTTCTAGTTTTAGATTATTTCTTCTTTTTAACTCCATAGAGAAGTAGTTAAAATAGAGCATTTTTATGACATAGTTTGGTATTTCAAATCTATATCTATCTCCAAAAAGTTCATCTTTAATGGTAATAAATCCCATAGAGTAAATAAGGGTAATAAAGTCATCTTCACTAAACTCTTGGTTTAAGTCGTATCGGTCTTTGATTGTCCCTGTAATAACGTTATTCTCTATGAGTTCTTCTAAAA
>CACVAZ010000027.1 GCA_902727995.1 uncultured Sulfurovum sp. | reverse complement strand
TAAACATCATTGTTCCCTATGTTGATGATGTGCGTCAACGTATCTCAACCCGTGACATCATTATGGATATTCCTCAACAAGAGGTCATTACCAAAGACAATGCTGTCATCCGTACCAATGCCATTGCATTTGTTCGTGTAACCAATCCCAAAGATGCACTCTATGGAGTAGAAGACTTTAAACTCGCCATTGCCAACCTCATCATGACCACCTTACGTTCCATCATTGGTGAAATGAAGCTGGATGAAGCACTTTCAAACAGAGAATCCATTAAAGCCAGACTCAAAGAGAATATCATCGATGATGTTGCTGACTGGGGTGTTACGGTTAAGTCTGTAGAAATCCAAGACATTAATCCAAGTGGTTCCATGCAAGACTCTATGGAACGTCAAGCAGCTGCAGAGCGTGAAAGAAGAGCCATCGAAACCACAGCTGAAGGTAACAAAAATGCTGCCATTTTAGAAGCACAAGGTAAACTGGAAGCTGCCAAACTAGAAGCTGAAGCACAAGTTGCACTTGCCAATGCTTCAGCACAAGCCTTAGAGATGATTGCTGATGCGACCGAAGGGAAAGAACTTTCTGCCATGTTCTTACTGGGTGACCGTTACATCAACTCACTAGAAAACATGTCAAAATCTCCAAACTCTAAGTTTGTGGTCTACCCTGCTGACATTCAAGCCACCATCAAAGGAATGCTTGGAAATGTGTTTACGAAGTAGGGTTTAGATAATCCTCTTTTGTAACGACTAAAAAAGAAGCTTTTTTAGTCGTTTTAATAATTGAACTTTTCCGTATTAAATCCTCTTTTACCTTATCTCTCTTCAGAGAATTCTGCCACTTACACTCAATGAAACAGATATTATCATCATCAAAAGCGACAATATCAATCTCCTCTTTGTTGTTCCACCATCGTCCTATTTTATGAGGTCTAAATGAAAAATACTTTCTATGATTGAGTAACATATCTTCTAATACATAATCTTCAAAAGCAAATGAAACAAATCTATCGTTAAAATTGAGTTCCAATTCATCTAAAACTACCTCTGTTTGATTCACTTCTAAATAATTGTAGTTCTTATAAACATAGTAAAACCAAAAATTTAAAAACTTATCTTTTATCTTATAGCGTCCCAATTTACTTTTAAGAGGATTCGTTTCTGTGACGGGTACTTCTTTAACTAAAATATCCAATTCCAAAAGCTTTTGTAAATAAGGAGTTAAAAACGTAGAAGGCTTACTAAGATTTGAAGCGATAGCCCCTACTTTCGTATTGCCTTTTGCAATGCTCTCTAAAATAGCAAAATAGTTTCCAGCATCTGCAATTTCTTGTTTTAATAAAAAGTTTCCTTCACTATAAAGATAGGCATTTTTATCCAATATTTTTTCAACAATATTCTCTTTAAAACCCTTTTCACTTTCATACTCATTCAAATACTTTGGAATCGTTCCAAACGAAGCATAAACATTCATGCGTTCTTCAGGACTTAGATTTGGCAAAAAGGTAGCGATATATTTAAAATGTAATGCTTTTAAGTGAATATTGGTTGTTCTTCTACCATAAAGAGGGGCATTGTATGCCAAAACTTCCGAATGCATCATAGAGAGAACAGAACCACAAAGAATTAAATGAATATTACATTTAGAAAGATAAAGATCCCAAACTCTTTGAAGGGATGAGGAAAAACCTTTTTCAAGCTTACATAAATTTTGATACTCATCAATCACTAGAATTAATTTACTATCAAGTGGCAACTCTGCTAAAAACTCAAAAGCATCGGTAAAACTCTCAAAGCTAAGGTTTTTAGCCACTCTTGGTTCAACAAATGCTTTAATTTGTTTGGTAAACCCTAACAGTTGTTGAGCAATATTCCCCTCTGTAGCATAGAGATAAATATGTGTTTTATCACGAATATACTCAGATATAAGTGCTGTCTTCCCAACACGTCGTCGCCCATAAATAACGCTAAAGGTAGCACTTTTCTTGACATACTCACTCTCTAAAACTTTTAACTCATCATTTCTATTTACAAACATTATAATATTCCTTATTATAAGATATATTATAATAATACTATTTATAGTTTAAAATTTGTTTTAAGCAATTAGTTACTGTAAGCTCTACTTATTTTGCAACCTCATCGCCTCTTCCAACATCCCTTGAACCTCATGACTTTTCTTATCAATATAATCCAGATGTTCACTCTCAACATAATACACCAAATCTCCAACGCTCTCATCGAACTCTTGTTGCATATATTGTATATCGGTTAAAAACTCTTTCATATAGCCACCTTGTTGTAGATACTCAACCGTAGATTCATAGTTGTTTGACACATATCGAATCTCTGTATTTAACTCATTTAGAAAATCTTTAGTGCTAATACACCAACCCAATTGGTCAGCTAAACTTTGTTCATTGCTCATTAGTCACTCCTCGCCATTGATTTAAGGTTAGAGATAATCTCTTTATGGTTGTCGAGTTTACTATTTTGTCGTTCTATCATCGTATTAATATCTTCTATCTTGCTAGAAAGTCCATAATATTTTGTCTCTAGCACAGAGGTATAGTCATCCATAAATCCTGCACTCCCCATTACATCTATCTGTCGTTTGTATTTATCTCTTAGACTAATCATCGAAGCCCTAAGTGCTACTAGATTTCGACCAAAATCATCCAGCATTCTTAATTGATTGTCGTAACTATCGTTTGCCATACCTGTTCCTTTTGTCTGATTTGAATGGTAGATATTGTGTTCAACCCTCTGTCCATCCATATAGCCTTTGTCATAGCTTTTCATAAAACTCTCATAGGCGTTATTAAAAGCCCAAACATAATTGATAGGGTTTACAGCCTTAAAAAACTTAAACCTGTTTTTAGGCTTGTTCTCTTTTCTATCCTCTATTCCATAGTTGTAGCCATCTTTTGAGTAGTCACCACTGTAAATTTTGAATGCACTATTTTTATTCATCACAAAATCTCAAAACATCTCTATAAACCTTACGGCTTATCCATCTTCCTTTATCAATCATCTCATCAAGTAGAGGTTTAACTTCATCTATATAGCCTCTCTTTTTAGAAGCTATCAAAAATGATAAAGTTCTTTTAACATTCAACTCTTGTGATTTAGCAATATTGTAACCAATGGTCTCATCTATCAAGACAATATCAGCACCCATCTCTTTTGCCAAAACTATGGTTTGAGCTTCTCCCAAATCAAGGTCATTAAGCAGTATATTTTGTGAAAAATCATCTTTGATATGTTCTATCTGAAAAAAGTCATCATCAATCTCTTGATAACCAAACGCTCTTTTAGACTTTATCTCATCATAAACAGCTTGGGCAATATAGACTCTGTCAAAAAAGTGTTTCAATATATCTATTTTATCAATAGAAGCCAATGAGATAATTGGTGTAGCATTGGATACTACTATCATTTCAACATACCAACCAAACTATCAGCATCATCAAAAACCTCACTCATCTCCCTGTCTGAATAATCAAATATTGGTATATCCTCTCTTTTAAGTAGTTCAAGAAAACCCAACCTATCCATACCAACAAGTTGTGCCGATTTACCAAGAGAGAGTTGTCTCTTTTGATACAAAGCAATAGCTGTATAAAGTTTCATCTTGTACGCCAACTCGTCAGTAGAGGATTTGAGTGAAAGCAATATTGAGTTATCTATCTCTATTTGAGGTAGTGTTATGGTTTGCATTTTTTACTCCTTTTTGTTTTATTGTAGCATATTTTTAGGGTTTAATTCTCGCATACATTTTCACTTGGAAAGAGGGAATGAGTGAAGCTAAGAACTATAATTTTTCTTTATGATTTTCAATATTTTATTTCTATATCTATAATTAAGATTATTTAAGATTTGATTTTTTTTAACTAAATCATTTTCATCAGAATAATCCTTATAATAAATGATTCTATCAATACATCTTGGTTGGTCTTGAAAAATCACTAATCCATTTCTTCCTACTAAATAATGAGTTTTCCATTTGTCTATATTTAATTTGTAAATAGGAAAAAGTAGAGAAAAAAAATATTTTTTATTAAAAAAAGATTTAAAGTTTTCTGGGTATTCAATAGTTGATACTTCTTTTATCATTCCTATATAACCAAAAATCATAAGAGGTATTCCTATAACAAGTATAATATGTTCAAAATCTCGTTCAAAAAGAAGGCTGTATATTAAATTAGGGATTATAAAGATTGGCAAAATAAAAAAGAATAAATAACTAAAGATAGAAATTATCATTAAAGAAATAGTCCATTTCTTTTGATTATTGCTTTTAATATAAAGACTAGGAATTCCTATTTTTTCCCATTTTTCCATCTTCCACCATAAAATTTCCAATAAATAATCACTATTAATAATATTTTTCATTCTATTTTCTAGAAAAGATTTATATTTCAATTTAAAGTCATCTTCATATGCTTCAAAGTTCTTAACGCTATCCAATAGTTTTAAATAATTGATATTTTTACTCATTTTATATTTCCTTTTTACTAAAATCACGAGCCTTAAACCCATATCTCTTTAAAAGCTCTTCCTGCTCTCTACTACTTCTCTCATATTTATTAGACTCTTCTCTTTTCTCATCCACCACATCTTCTTCTAACTCCTCTTCCTCACTCTCAACAATTGCAGGAGTCAAAACAAACTCTACATCACGATTTTCAACTATCTTATTTAAGATAGTTTCAATATCTTCTTCATCCAAATAGTCTGCTTTAGCAACAGTTGTCTCTTGTGGATTACTATAAATAAAATGATATTTTTGAAGTTTAGTTACTTGATTGTGGGCTTCTTTGTCACTAAAAATCTTCCATGCTTCTATATCGCTACTCAATCTAAACGATACTCTAAGAGCAATTTGACTAATGACAGCTTTGTCTATCTCTACGGTATCGAGTCCTTGCGTAGCTAAGATAAAATGAAGACCAAATTTTCGACCTGTTTTGGCTAATTTGATAAGTAATGCGTTAAATTCGTTCTGCTCTTTAAACCCTTTAGAGAACATCTCTTGAACTTCATCAATAATGAGTATTTTATAGGAGAGCTTTTCATTAGGATACTTTATATTGTAAGTGTTTATACTGCTAACACCTCTACGCTTCATCAACTCTGCTCTCTCTTTCATATAACCATTGAACTCTTGTAACATCTTATACGCAGATTGAGGGTTACTACAGTTCAAAAAGAGCTTGCGACAATTTGGATGATTCTTAAACTTGTTAAACTCCAAACCACCCTCGTTATAATCCATCATATAAAGCTCAATCTCTTTTGCTGTATAGTTTTGAGCAATTTGGGTAATGATTCCATTAAGAAAGCTACTCTTTCCTGTTCCTGTCCTACCTGCAATAAAAGCACTATAACTCTCAGATTTCAAACCAAGATTAAAGTAAACTTTGTCGCGTCCTGCCACTCCAATAGGTACAGAGAGAAAATCTTGTTCTACACTATCCTCTTCTTCCTTTTCCAAGTGACCAAGCAGACCCTTTACAATTTTATCTTTGTTATCATTGACATACTCAAACTCATAATCTTCTAACATATCAGCAAACTCAAACAGCTCTTGGCTAAGGGCTATCTTTTTGTTTTCAATCGTTAGATGAGGAAACTTATCTAAAAGAGCCTGTGTAGATTTTGACTCACTCTCTAAAATCTCTCTGTTCCCAAAAGCAATGGTATAAAACCCAGCCTCATAAGCTGAATCAAAAAATCTCTTTATTCTCTTATGTGAACTCATATCATCAGGAAAATCATCCAAGTTAACTAAAAGCAGATGATACCTCTCTCTGATGCTATTTTGCTCATTGTATTCTGAAAGTGTACGAGTCTCATTTGAAAAAAGCTCTTGAAGCCGATAAAGTGCTATCTCTTCAACAGTATTAAATTTGCTTGCAGAGCTGTTAGAACTGTAGGCAATATCACAAAGTTTAGCACTTTGAAAAGCAGAGAGATGCATAAACCTCTTTCTTCCAAAATCAAAAATATTAACCTCCAACTCTCCAAGTTTAATCACTTCAAAAAGCTTCAAAGCCACATTCTCTATAAAATTATTGGATACCTGTTCACTAGACTCATCAAACAAAACACAAAACCCACCCTGCTTACTATCTAAACAGAGTGGTATGCTATCGTTATTGTCGGTTAAGTCACCGATGTAGATTCCCCATGGAAAGGTGTGCTTTTCTGACATTATTTTCCCCTAAAGCTATTTTCTTTATGATAGCGAAAATTAAATATATTTTGAGTTTTTCACAATAAAATAATTTATCAGGAAGTATGGTTTCTAAATCTTTGATACCTATCTTTTACCCTCGGATGTAACACATTCAAATAAAACCCTAAAACAATAAAGTCAAATGCAAAATAAAATGCTGCAATCCCCACAGGTGGGTTTCCACTTGGTAGCCATTCAAACTTTCCAAACGCAATCTCTGGCCAATACCATGTTCCTGTTGCTGTACCTATCTGCTCTAAATAAGCGACAATGAAAAACATAATTAAAAAGAAAAGTTGTGATTTTTTTGCATAGTACAAAATGACAAAAAAGATAAGAGAATACAAAAAACCAAACCAATCATTAGCCCAATAGAGCCACACAAAGCTGTAAACAACTGAAAAGATAAACAACCATTTTTTAATCACAGTCTGATGATGCAAAATATAAGGATGATGAGAAAGTCTAAATACTGAAGCAAAAATGAGACTATGTCCAAATATCAACCATAAAGGGATGTTGTAAAAACGATAATGATACATTCCTAAAACCATAGAGAGAATATACTCTCCTGTTAATCCAACAACAATCCCTATAAGCATTATCTGTCTAGCACGTTTTGAACTTCGCCAATATGAGAAAGCAAAAGCGAAACCAACTAAAATGACAGCAACAGCTTGTCCATGACCTGAAAACCAAGCATCTCCAATAGGACTATCTATGGTTAAAAACAGTGCTGTTCCAATGAGGGTTTTGAGTATGGTTCTGTAGGGGATTTGTTCTTTACTTCGTAGTGTCATGAGTATCTCTGTGGTAATTTTTTAACAGTATAGCCAAATCTAATATGCCTAAACATCTAGACTATTGTCCTCCACCACATTTACCACTTTGACACTTCATCATGGATGTTGAGCTGCCTGAAGTACCTTCAAACTGTTGCACCGTTATCCAGACGGTCGTTAAAAGCACCACAATTAAGATTGTCCATTGAAATGTTGAGATTTTTTGTATTTCTTCTTTACCATTCATTTCACACACGCTTCCGGGGCAATATTGCGCATCTTCTTGGTACATGAGTCGATATATTTTACAACCAATGCAAATGCCAAAAGCTGTTTCAGCAAAAAGAAGCAACAAACATAAAATACAAACAGCAATTTTAATGGGTGTCATATATTCAAAAACCACAATGATAAAAAACATCGGAACCGAGAGAAATAAACCAATGCTCCAAGCAAAACGTTTCTGTTTTGCCCCCACGTATTCGGGTTTTTGATTTGACGTAAAAAAACGTCCCAAAATGAGTGTGGGTGCGTACTTTGGATTAATCAAGACACGCACAATAAAATCAACCATAAACAAGGTAACAAAAACTTGTGTAAACCTAAAGTCATGTAATAAATAAGCATTAAAAAAAGAGACCATCCCCAAGAAAAATAAAATTCCTGCAGCTGCTCTTGCCTCTCGCTCATTAATAACAGCAACGCCATACCCTTCAACTTTTTCACCAAAATAGAGATAATTGTTCATTTTAAAGTCCTTTAAGTATTCTTATACTTTAAAGTATAAACTTTTATCTGTGCAAACTATGTGGAGATTTTAGAAATAACCTTATGCGTCATATTCAATATTGGCTACAATACTTCTAATTAATCGACACTAGGAACACCATGTCACCATTCGCCATACAACTCATTAACGGTTTTATAGAGACCGACTTAGAACTAGAAGACAAAAACGCCTTTCAAGCCCTACAACAACTTGGAGCCATTGAAGAAGTGGATGGACTTTGGAAACTCAAATCACTCTTTCGCGTAGGACAACTCTATGTCAACAAAGAAGGTCGTGGTTTTGTAGAAGCCCAAAACAAAGAACAAAAAGACCTCATTGTGGAAGCACAAGACATGGGAGAAGCAAATCCAGGGGATGATGTGGTGGTTAAACGTATCATTGCACGTCGTGGTCGGGCTTCGGCTAAAGTACAACTCATTGTACGTAAAGCCCATGTATTCCAAATCGTCTATACCAACCGTAATGAAT
>CACVAZ010000026.1 GCA_902727995.1 uncultured Sulfurovum sp. | reverse complement strand
TGCTAATTGTATTGCTGAATCTTTAAACTCTTTAGCATACTTCTGTCCTTTTCCTGCCATCTTTTCTACCTCTTTAGTTTCTTTAAAATTCTATCATTTCTTTGTACTAATTAGTGTAGCCACATCACACCTCCAATAGAAATCCTAAAAAGTAGAAGGAAACCTAAACAAAGTAAGGGCAAAAACTTACTTGATAGACTCGTCGAGTACAAAGAGGGAACACTCAGGTTTTTTATAAATTTACTCGTGCCATTTACAAATAATTTAGCAGAAAGGGATTTGAGAATGATCAAAGTCAAAGAAAAAATATCAGGATGCTTCGCTAGTTTCAAAGGTGCTGAGATTTTTAATCGTATTAGAGGATTTATCTCAACTATGAAGAAGCATAATCGTTCTGTTTTAGAAGAGTTGAGTTATATTTTAAAAGGTGAGGATTGTGTGCCTGTTTTGATTGGGTGCTGAATGGTTACAATTTAAGAGTGAATCTCATTTGTGGGTTAATCAATTTTGATAGGAATATGATGGTTTTAAATTGAGTTTTGCAAGAAGTCTATTACTTCTCCTACATTGTGTTTCGCTATTTTATATTTTCTATAATCTGGTAACTCTTGGAATCTCTCTAATAATGTTTTCATGGCTCTTTTTTACGTATTTTACTTAATTATTTTTTAACTTTGAATTACCGTGTTAGACCTAAAACCTAAGAGCTTTAACAATACTGAAAGAAGGTGATGTTGTGGTGAACAATTCCTTAGTAAAGAAAGATTTAAGCAGTATTCTAACCTTACTAAACATGATGTAAAAGTTTCACAAGTTCTATTAAGTACAATAGGATATACTTAAAATATATAAATTAGTATATTAAATAATAGTTTATATGAATAAAAAATGGAAACAAAACCACAAAATGAAAAAAATATTCCTCCTTTTAATCTTGACTTTACAGCTCTTATTAGCCCAAAATAATTACGAAAACTATGAGCCTCAAAAGTTTTTTGAGGCTTCTTCTGTTAATGCTTTTTTTAGCAATGAAACAGGTGAGTTGTTGAAGAAGATTATGGTCAATGGAAATGAGTATTTGATGCAAGAAGATGGTGACCTTTTTGATGAGGATGTTGCAACCATTGATGAGACAATATTATCACTAAAAGGAGAACGTTTTTCTTTTGGGAAATCAAAACGTTTACTAGCTACTAAGGTTTATCCTTCACATCAAAAAGCTTTTTATTCTAATTGTGATTACACAATAAAAGAGAAGAAGCTCGTTCCTTTACATGAGAGTTGTGGTTTTAAGTATCGTAAAAATAAAAATCGTTCAGAACGTATTGAGTGGGAACATGTGGTTCCTGCTTGGCACTTTGGACATCAGCTTCGATGTTGGCAAAATGGTGGACGCATGACGTGTCGAAATACGAACAGTAAATTCAAGCAGATGGAAGCAGATATGCATAACCTTGTACCTGCTATTGGTGAGATTAATGGTGATAGGAGTAACTATAAATTTGCCATGATTGAAGGGGAGAAACGGGCTTATGGAAAAGTGAATGTTGAAATAGAGTTTGCAAGTAAAAAAGCAGAGCCTAAAGAAAGTATTTTTGGGGACATTGCTCGGACTTATTTTTACATGCGTGACCGTTATGGTTTACGTATTTCTAAGACACAAGAAAAAATGTTTATTGCTTGGAACAACATGGATCCTGCGAATAGATGGGAAAAGAAAAAGAACCAACTTATTAAAGAGCTTCAAGGAGATGAAAATCTTTACATTACAAATTACAAAAAGATAGACCAGTTAGGGGCAATGACGGAAGAGATTGCTTCTACTGATTATGAAAACATTAAATTGGAACTTGCAGAAAAATATGGATTTATATTTGAAAAACTCTCTGCTCCTTTAGCAGGAGGACTTTTGGTTATTATGACTTTGTTTGTGATGTATCGACGTAAGAAAAATCAGCGAGTTGAAGTGGAGAAGGAGAAAGTAGAGAAAGAAGAGCCTATGCACACAAAAAGTTTTCAGTTCATTTCAAAACTAGGTGATGTGGCTATTAGCATCAATGATACAGATGAAATTATTATAGAAAAATCAGATAAAAATAATCTTAATCAATGTTGGTTGTTGAGCAAAGCCAATAAGAGCAAAGAGTATTTTTTTATTGAAAATGAGGCGACAGGAAAAGTAATTGAGATTTCAGAGGCTAACAGTAATGATGGTGCTAGGATTATTTTAAATAAAAAGAAAAGTCGTAATAATGACCATCAAGAATGGAGTTTTGAAAGCTCCAATGATAAAGGATATGTTTTTGTTGTGAGTAAATGGGCATTTAATGTTTTAGATGTGAAGTATAAAAAGACCAATGATGGAACAAAGCTACAGAGCTTTCATAAAAAGGTTAGAGGGACTGAGAATCAAGAGTGGAGGGTGGAGACGGTTTAATATTTAAGCCTTTTTTTACTTTTTTTATTTTTGAAGATAAAAAAACTCACCACTCCAAAAAGCTTCAATATGCTTTTCGTTATTTTGTTCGTTAGCGTTAAAACAAAATTCATCAACAATATCTGTATGGTCTTTCCCATCCTCTTCAAGTACTTTTTGAACAGAGCCAATAAATATTGCATCATAATAAATTTCTAAGTTTTGAGGATGCTTTTGATTGTACATCAGCTCTAACTCTGTTTTTGTATTACAAAGTTGTGTTAAGTTGGTTCGTTCTTCTTGTTCATGGTCACTTAATAAATGAATGGGGGTTAGCAAGACAGTTAAATATTCGTAGTTTGAGTCATTCCTTTTTTTGTATAAGTTTTTTATGTTTAGATTATTTACTTTATTGGTCTCTTTGATTTTTTTATTTTTTTGAATAGGTGGTGTTTCATCACCCCAGTAGCCACATTCATAATTATCGGAAAACCCACCCATAACCTAACCTTTTTTCATATTATAATATTATTTTACTATAAAAAAAGATTAAAAATATGGACTAATTAAAAAAGTTTTTATTTATTAACTTATGTTTAGGTAATACTTTTAAAAGAGTGTTAATCCTAAAAAAGGATGAACTTTTTAACGAATTTTATCTATAATAGTCCTCTATACAAACATAAGGATTTCTCATGAAAAAAATAATATTAGGTTTAATACTAACTATTAGCTTGTCTATGGCTAATAGTTTTGCACAGCTTGGTTTAGGATATTCTCAAGGTGAAAATGAAGGTAACTATGCCACAGGTTTTGCTGGATTAAATGTTTTTGGAAACATTGGTTTACGATTAGAATATACTAAAAATGTTGATAATCATGCTGAGTTTTCAAAAGAAGACATTAGCCGTTATGGGGTATTTGCCACCTATACCTTACCTTTGAGTTCATCATTTTCCATTACGCCTAAAGCTGGTTTGACTAAGACAGATGGAGAATTTACTTTTAAGGGTGTAGCTGACGAAGTCTCTGATTCCTCTACAGAGTTTACTTATGGCTTAGAAATAAATTATCACTATAATGAGAATGTTGGGTTATTTATAGGTTACACAGATTATGGTAATGAGCTAGACCTTAAGAACATAGACAAAGATAAAATGGATACTCAAAATTATATGTTTGGGATTAAAGTAGATCTATAGATTTTTAAGCAAAATTCATTGAAAGTGATGGCTTCAGCCTCATAAAATAGTGGAGCTAAAGCACCACTTCCTAGCTTTTAAAAATATCTAATAAATAAAATCCATGATATTTGACTTAGGGGAAATATCTCCTAAAAGATGTGTCTGTACAGCATCCTGGGCATTTGTTTTACTGATTCCCAAATGATATTCATTGTTCATAAAATATTGGTAACCACCTTTGTCATGTCCAGGGTGGTCAAAAAGTGCCATAGGGGCATAACCAAATAGTCCATTATTTTGTAGCTCTCCTCTTAAATCATGTAAGTTTTCATAGATATTTGAAGCTTTTTCTGTCCAACCATCTAAATCTAATTCATTTTCTTCAATGGCATTGTTTGCATTGCTATCTTCCCATGTGGCTGTGGCAATGGTCATATAAGGTAAGAAGACAGGTTTGTTGTATTTTTCATGTAAAAAGGCTGTCATGTTGTTAATACGTTGTGCTAAAAGATTAATGCCTAGATCACTTTGGCTATAAGCTTTTGGATTGGGATTGTTCCATGTTCCTGGGTTAAATGGATCTCGGCTAAATTGAGCCACCATCTCTTGAAAAGAAATAAAGTCCAATTTAGTTAAAAGTTGCTCGTAAATGCGTGAGGATTGGTTCCAAGAAAACTGGTCACCTAAGGCACAATTTTCATAACCACAGTAAGTAGCCATATTTTCTTCACTACGGCTCCCTGCATCGGTCATACAAAGCGAAACAAGTAAGTTTGCATTGTTATTTTTGATATTGTCAATTCCTGTTGAGAGAATACTTGCCATTTCATCTTGGGTTGCTTGGGTTGCAAGAATGGCATTTTTATTAAATTCAGGTTCCATAATAATGATTTTTTGACCATTTAATTGACTTAAAAAATTTGAAACACGTTGATTGTTTTGGACATAAGCATCAATTTGTGTTTGGGTAGGAAGACCGTTGATTAAATAGTCTCCAAAATACCAATACATAAATACAGGAACATAACCATTATCCATTGCCAATTGAATTTGAGAGATACTAAACCAATATTCAGACCAATTTTTAGGTAACCAATACATAATGTATTTGCTATTTTTTAATTTACTTTGAAGTTCTGTAAAGTCTTCTGCTTCAAAATCTTTAATTCTTTGATAATAACCATTGTTCCCAATGTTAGGGTCTAACGCCAAATCAATACTACTCATCCAAATGGTACTTGTTCCTTCTTGGGCATGAAAATCATAAGCACTTGAACCACCGTAGCCCACAGCCAATTGATTAAATAAATCATTGGGGCTGAGAACCTTTAAGGTGTTTTGGGTTTGTTTAAATTTAGATTTTTTTTCTTTATACCAATATTGACTCGCTTCACTTATCTCTTTTTTAGCATTTTTACCATTAAGAGGTTGAGTAAGTCCTGCAATACTATTTCTTCGATTTTTATCTCTTTCTGAGTTTTTAAGAGGGTCTTTTCTTTTACTTTCTTTAGCCCAAAAAAGTTTAATTTTACTTGGCTGGTTTACAACTTCTGTTGTCTCATTCATATCTTGTGTTGCTTCCAAAATATAGTTAGCTTTACTTGTGAGGGATTCAGCACTTAAACTACTACTAACGAGTGTGAGAAATAGGCTACTTAGGAATAAAGTTTTTTTCATCTAATGTCCTTTTTGTTTTTATATATAAATTATAACTTACAAATAATAATTAAAACTTAAAATAATAAATTTTTAATAATTATATTTATTCTAAAATATTAAATTTAGATTAAAGTGAATCCTAAAAAATTAATCTTTTCTTTAAATAACAAAAGCTATATTTAGTTTTTTAGACCCAAAGGATAAATAATGGAATATTTAACACTTTATATTGATGCACTGATAGATCTTAGTAATGCTATGGCTATTTACATTTTGTTTGGCTTACTATTTGCAGGAGTTATGCATGAACTTATTCCTGAAACCTTGGTTACCAAGCATTTAGGAAAAGAGAACATTTGGTCGGTCATTAAGTCAACGGTTTTTGGTATTCCTTTACCTGTTTGTTCTTGTGGGGTAATTCCTTTGGCAACAAGCATTAAAAAATCAGGGGCTTCTAAAGGAGCAACACTCTCTTTTCTTATTTCTACCCCCATTACAGGAGTAGATTCCATTATGGCTACTTATGGAATATTTGGTTGGGTCTTTACCCTTTATCGTGCCATTACCTCGATGATTATTGCAATGGTGGCAGGAATTTTGACAAATATTTTTGACAAAGAAGAGCCAGTAGTAAAACCTAAGTTTACTACCTCACCCAATATCGAAGAATTGAATGTTTGTTGTTCTAGTCAAGCTACTTGTTGTGCTACTTCTTCTCAAAAAGAAGGTACTAAAAAAGAACATTTTATTGTACGTGTGTTTAAATATGCTTTTGGAACTTTACTAAAAGACATTGTGACACCTCTGCTTTGGGGTTTACTGTTGGGTGCATTGATTACCGTAGCGATTCCTTCAAACCTCTCTGAGATATTGCTTGATTATGCTTGGCTCTCTTATTTTATTGTCATTATCATTGCTGTTCCCATGTATGTGTGTGCCACGGCTTCTTTACCCATCGCAGCTGGATTAATGCTTTCAGGCGTTTCAGCAGGGGCAGCTTTTGTTTTCTTATCAGCAGGACCAGCGACCAATACAGTGACCATTGGAGTAGTTAAGAAGATGCTTGGTACACGATCTTTGTACATCTACTTAGGAAGTATTGTTGTAGGAAGCATTGTTTTTGGTTTAGGTCTGGACTATCTTTTTTCAGTTTCAAACATTGACCCTAAAACTTTAGTACATATGGGTGAACATGCTGGGGTATTTGCTTTTGTTTCTAGTGTTATTCTTTGGATTTTCATGCTTTATTATTTTATAGAACCTTATCGAAAAAAGAAAGAGCAGATAAAATAGCATAAGCGTTTCCTTTATAAACTTATAATTTAAATAGGCACTACTTATCAAAATGTCTTTGTATCATAATAGATAATATGTTATGGTAAGGGAAGGAGTAGCTTTGAAAGATAAAAAAACCATTATAACTTATGGAACCTATGACATGTTGCATAAGGGACATATGCGACTTTTAGAACGTGCAAAAGCCTTGGGTGATTATCTTATTGTAGGCGTAACCGATGAGAATTATGACCGTTCAAGAGGAAAATTAAATGTCGTAGAAAATACTAAAAAAAGAATCAAGTCCATTGAGTCTTTAGATTTTGTAGACAAAGTGATTGTGGAGACACATAAAAACCAAAAAGCTGAAGACATGCTGGAATATGATGTTGATATTTTTGCCATTGGTGATGATTGGGTTGGTGCCTTTGACTATTTAAATGAATTTACGCATGTTGAGTATTTGGCTCGTACAGAAGGAATTTCTAGTACGAAACTTCGAGCTGAAAATTTTGACACTATAAAACTTGGTATTGTTGGACTTGGACGGGGTACACAAGCATTTATAGATGAATCGAAATTTGTTTCAAATGTTAAAATAAATCGTATTTACTCTCCTGATTTTTTAGCTGTTAAAAAGTTCACTAAAAAAAGTGATGTTATTAAATACGGACATGACAATTATGATGACTTCTTAGACACAAGTATCTCTGCTGTTTACATTGATACAGCTTTAACCTCACACTACAAACTCATAAAAGAAGCAATAAAAGCTGGTAAACATGTATTGTGTGAAAACCCATTAGCTTTGCATAAAAATGAGTTAAAAGAGCTACTTTCTTTGGCAAAAGAAGAGAAAGTTTTGTTGCTTTCTGCCCTTAAAACGGCGTTTCTTCCAGCCTTTAATCAGTTATTAACTGAATTAAGTGAGGGAATTATTGGTGAAGTTAAAGAGGTAAGGGCAACTCGAACCACCCTTTATAAAGAAAAAGATTACCCTGAGAGTTTTATGGCACAGGGGGCTACTAACATTTTGTCTTCTTACCCTTCTTTATTAGTGAATAAAATTTTAGGAAAAAGTAAAAACATTACTTTTTTTGACCAAGGATTTGAGGGTTACGATGTTTCAAATTTAATTGTTTCTAAACATAAAGGTGGTGCTGTAGGTGTTTCACGTGTAGCGACAGGAATTAAATCTGAAGGTGATGCTGTGATCTCTGGAACAAAAGGTTATGTTCATATTCCTGCACCTTGGTGGCTGACCAAAAAGTTTTATGTACATTTTGAAGATGAACATAAGTCTCAAACCTTTAATTATGAGTTTGATGGGTGTGGATTGCGTTATATGATTGCTGAATTTAGTTCACTTATTCAAAGAGGAGAACGAAAATCTAAAATGTTAACCCCCTCTGATATGGTCGGAATTAACCGAGTATTATTAGAATACAATGAACGAAAAAATAAAGAAAAAAGAAAAATAGAAAAAAGGAAAAATGGATGATATTTGAAGATTACTATATTTTTACTCCAGGACCCGTAAAAATGTCTGAAGAAATTTTAGCAGTGGGGGCAAAACAAACCCCTTATTTTAGAAACTGTGAATTTTCAGAAGTCACGTACAATTGTGAAAAAGGCATGTTAAAAATGGTGAATGCCCCAGAGGGTTCAAAAGCCATTTTCTTAACAGCATCAGGAACAGCTGGTATGGAGTCGGTTGTGATGAACTTGCTTACCAATGAAGACCATGCTTTGGTGGTTAACGGTGGTGGTTTTGGAGGGCGTTTTGTAAATATTTGTAAAACACATGATATTTCTCATACTGACTTTAAAGTAAGCCATACCAATTTATCTAATATTGAAGCCTTAGCACCAAAAGAAGCGTACAG
>CACVAZ010000025.1 GCA_902727995.1 uncultured Sulfurovum sp. | reverse complement strand
AGATGTCATGAAATCATCAACATACAAGCCCATGCACTCATCAAGCGTATGACACATACGAATATTAAAAAAGCCATTATCGGTATTTCTGGTGGACTCGATTCTACCCTTGCCCTACTTTCGACCCATAAAGCTTTTGAACTTATGTCTTGGAACCATGAACATATCATTGCCATTACCATGCCTGGTTTTGGCACCACGAGTCGAACTAAAAACAATGCTATAGAACTTTGTGAAGTCTTAGGCGTAACCCTTAGAGAAGTAGACATTAGCAAACTAGCATTAACAGAATTTGAAGCCATAGGACATGAGGTTGAAGATTATTCAGTCACCTATGAGAATGTTCAAGCAAGAGCTAGAACCAGTATACTCATGAACACAGCCAATCGTGAGGGAGGTTTGGTCATTGGGACAGGAGACTTAAGTGAAATAGCCCTTGGTTGGTCAACGTACAATGGTGACCACATGAGCATGTATGCTTTAAATTCTGGAATTCCTAAAACCCTCATTCAATACGTCATTGAATCCTTTAAAGACAATTCAAAAATAACTCATATTATAGATGATATCTTAGCCACACCCATTAGCCCTGAACTGCTACCTCACGACAAAGATAATATAGTTCAAGAAACAGAATCCATTATTGGACCCTATGAGTTACATGATTTCTTTTTGTATCATTTACTAAAGTATGGAGCAAGTCCTAAGAAGATTCTTTTTTTAGCCAATCACGCTTTTGAAAAATATAATGAAGAAGAGATTAGAAAATGGTTAAAAAAGTTTATTTGGCGTTTCTTCACCCAACAATTTAAACGTTCCTGTATGCCCGATGGCCCAAAAGTAGGAAGCATTTCACTTAGCCCAAGAGCTGATTGGAAAATGCCATCCGATGCAGATGTTAAGATTTGGTTAGAAGCGCTTTAAACTCCTCTAATTTCTCTTGGGTCGTTTTTATTTCCCAAGAGACTTTGTCGCCTAAAAATTCACGTTCAACTTGAAAGATTTCCAATTTATTTAAAAGATACTCTCGTTTTTGAACTTCAGAGTAAGCACAATCAAATTTATAAGTAAACTCTTTTTCATATTTTTTTATATTAGCTACGGAAACAACTTCTTTTACAGCTGAAGCATAGGCCCTTGCCATACCACCAATGCCAAGCTTAGTTCCCCCAAAATAACGCACTACAAGCACAGCCATATTAATAAGTTCTGTGCCTCTAAGAACATTTAAAGCTGGAACACCAGCTGCCCCTTTTGGCTCTTCATCATCGGAAGAGTTTTCAACCACTTGGTCAAATTCATTGAGGTAACGTAAAGCATAAACCACATGTCTGGCTTTTGGATGTTCAGCTTTGAGTTTGGCTTGTAAACCTTTGTACTGGACTATGGGTACTAAATGGGCTATAAACTTAGACTTTTTTACCTCATAAGTTCCTATATATGACTGCTCTATTGTTTTCATTACTGTTTTTTAATTTCGTTCGATGAAATCGAACCTACGCTTCATTAACTTTTTTAACGATAAAGTCTACAAAGTTGTCATCATCATTGAAACACTTTGCTACTCTATAGTCATCATAGATAATCTTATCAGCTATTTCTCTGTGTTCTATATCAAGCTCATAAACCGTTTCAGAATTGTCAATGGTAAAAGCAAGAGGATAAACAAGTACTTTTCTATGATAAGGATTACGTAACACATCCACAAGGTTTGGCTCCAACCATGCAGCAGACCCTACTTTTGACTGATAAACCAACTTGATGTTATTGAACTTAATACCACGTTCATGAAAATACATACGCAAAGCAGAAACATTTCCCTCAACTTGATTTTGATAAGGATCTCCAGCGTGAATAATACTCATGGGTAAGCCATGTGCAGATAGTAACAAATCGTACTCTTCTGTATTTTTATCCTCAAAAGCTTCCATGATTTTGTTTGCACACATCTCTACATAATCATAATCATCATAATAAGGATCAATCATCGTAATTTTAGGAGCATAACCCAAAGCTTCACAACGCTCTTCTATGTCTTCGAGTGAAGAGAGTGTTGTTGTCGTAGAATACTGTGGATACATGGGAAACAAAACCAACTCATCAACCCCATCTTTTTGAAACTCGATCAATGCATCTGTAGCAAAAGGAGGAACATAACGCATGGCAGGAGCCACTTTCATGTCAAGTTTAGCATTTAGTTTTTCTACAACTTTATAAGTCAAAGCAGGTAAAGGTGACTTACCTCCTAAGTACTCCATAAAGTTCTCTTTAACTTCATCTATACGACCACGAACAATAATCTCTCTTACCAAGGCCCGTGTATATCTGTCCATGGTCAAAATATTTTTGTCAGAAAACATGTTACGTAAAAACATCTCTACTTCATCAACGTTATTTGGACCACCCATATTTAATAATAATAATGCTTTTTTATTCATGAAAGTATTTTAGCAGTTTTAATTAAACCTATCTTTATAAGAACACTTCAAACACATCTCTTCTGAACATTGTCCTTCTCTAAAGCCCTTTATCATATCTGTAGCACGTTTTCCCTGGACTATATCTTTTAAACTTTGCTCTTTAACATTTCCTAGTTTCATAACAGCATCATTATCCAAACAACAAGGAATTACATCTCCGTTAGCAAGTACACCTATGTGTGAATTTAAGCCTTGACATGTTCCATGACCATAGTTTTTATTTTTAAGTGAGGGCCATTCAAAGTAATTATCAAAATGTAAGAGTACTTTGTTGTCTAGGCGTAGGCTCTTTTTCTCTTTTGGGTTTAATGTATTTAAATCTAACGCTACCTTAAACTCTTTTTTTAATAAACTAAAAAGTTCAGAATTAAATTTTTCTTCTGACATAATCTCATCTAAATTCCACATACGCAGGTTTATAAACAGCTCTTTTTCTTGTTTCACTTTTTCATGACATAAAGCTAAAATGGGTTTCATGTATTGTTCAAAACTTATGCTCGTGTCATTTTTATTAAAAGCATTTAATGATACATTTATCTGTTTGACAGCTGGATGAAAAAGTGTTTCAAAAGCATGTTTTTTCATAAAATATCCCGAAGTGGTTAGCATGGCTTTCATCTTATATTTATGGATAATATCTAAATAATGTTCTAAATTTGGAAGCGTTAAAGGATCACCAACAACATGACAAGCTATTTCACGTGTAAAACCTTTAGCTTCTTTTACAACTGATTCAAAAAATGTTAGATTCATTGTTGTATTGGCTAAGGCTTTGGTTGGACAAAAAGAGCAACGAAGTCCACAAACATTGGTAAGTTCAATATAAATACGGTAAAATTTCATAAAAGATTATAACAACTTTTAGATACAATATTCGCCAAAGGAAATTTTTATGTCTACTTCTCTAAAATTTTTACTTTTTTTTAGTCTATTCTTCTTTATTTTTTCATGTTCAAGCCCTGAAGAGACAAGTAGAAGAGTAAATGAGAAAACAAGCGAAATAAAAGCTAACATACCTGAAAAGATTACCATGCTTTTTGTCACACAACCCTCTTGCCCTTCTTGTGATCAACTAGAAGAAGTAATGGAACTGTCTAAACCCAAAGCACTTATTAGTAAATATTTTAAAATAAAAAAAATTTACTTAGGAGAAAAGCTTCCTGATGGTCTTATGGAACCCAATGGTACACCCACCGTTTATTTTTTAGGTTCGGACAATGAAGTTTTGGTTGAACCAATAATTGGCGAAAAAAAAGAAGCTGCTCTCATGGAATTTTTAAAAGATGCCCTCTTTGAGTTTAAAAATACCTACAACGTTGATTTGGTAGAGAAATTCAACAATCAAAAACTTACGGAGCATCATGAAACACTTACTCATTAAAACCTTAGGCTTATTAATAAGCCTAAACTTTTTCGCTTGTGCTGATCAAAGAAGTGACAATGTTATCGCTTCAATTCCCGAAGCTTCTGGTATTTCTTTTTGCGAAGATTCCCAAACACTAATGGTTGCCAATGATGAGGGTAGCTTTTACGAACTTAGTAGCCGTGGAGAAATTCTCTTAGAACACAAGTTGGGTAAATATGACTTAGAGGGAGTTGTCTGTGAAAAAAAGAGGTTAATTTTTGCTGTAGAAGATGGTGCTATACTTGAAGTTAATCGTAAAACACTCAAAAGTAAAAAATTCAAACTAAAAGGTCAAGACTTTAAAATTTCTAAGAAAAGTGGCATTGAAGGTATTACAAAAATAGATAACCTCTACTATCTTTCACTTCAAACCAAAAATAAAAAAGATGCTAAACTCTTAGTTGTAAAATTAGATAAAAACAATGCAAAAGTCATTAAAACTATTAGTCATGGAGTAATTGATTCTGCTGGTATGCAATTTCATAAAAAGAAAATATTTATTGTTTCAGATAAAAAAGATAAGCTCTACATATATAATATAAAGAAAAATCAAATATCTAAAGAAATTAAACTTCCTCCTTTTGCTCAAGAGGGTGTCACTTTTGATAATAATGGACACATTTATTTTGCAGATGATAATGGTGCTGTGAGAAAATATTTAGTAAAAGATATTTTATAAATGAGACTTAATGAATGAAGTAGCCCTAAAAAAAATTGAAAGAACAAGAAAACTCAAATTAAAGCATGTTGATTTAAGAGGCTTAGGACTAACAAGCCTCCCCAAAGAACTTTTAGAAATAACCGACATAAATAGTTTAGCTCTTTCTTCTAATAAGCTCACAGATATTTCACTGCTTAAACATTTTCCAAACATTAAAAAGTTGTCAATCACGCATAATCAGATAGAAGATATTTCTGCTTTACATAACTTTCATCAATTAAAGTATCTTTTTGCAGCCAACAATAAAATAAAAAACCTCAATGGACTCTCAGGTTTAAAAAAATTAAAAAAAGTAGTTCTTAATACCAATAAGATAGAAGACATTAGCCCTTTAATCCAAACCCCCTCCATCATATTTTTAGATTTAACCTTTAATCTAATAAAAGATTTTACAGCCGTTAAAGAACTTCCTAAACTGCTATGGCTCTCATTGGCTGAAAATCCTATTAATATGCAAGAAGCAAAATACCTCCGAAAAGAACGTCCTCAACTCTATTTTTATCGTTTAGATTATATTCGTTCAGCCATTTTATGTGAGATATAGACTCTTTTTTTCATTTTTTCAATCAATAAACAGTAATAATCTCCAAAAAAACTTCAAAACCCCTAACTATTTACAAAATTTATCACCTATTTATACCCTAGCGATACCTAGGAATACTTATGGAAAGTATTAAATTTAGGTTCTTAGCCAATAGAATAAGTCAATAGTAGAAATATTCATCACTATTTTTTATTAATAATATAATTATTATTCAATATTATTTAAGTTATAAGTTGATATTATTTTAAAAATAATAAAGGATTATGATATGAAAAATAACATGACACTAAAAACGGTAGTAGCTACTGTGACAACTATTTTGTTAGCACAACCACTTATGGCGATTTATCCTGTGGATTCAAATGATTGTTATGCTCCTACTAATGTAAATAGCAAAACTATTAATGTTCCTAAATTTACCCATGTATGGCAAAAACTTCATAGAGACAGTTCTCAAGATCAGCCTCACTTACAAATGTATATTAATGAAGCTTTAGATAATTCTGGAGGTATGCTTGATGTTCAAAAATTTTCTTCTGTATGGCAAAAACTCAATACAAATGGTGCAGTTGGAAAAGAACACTTAACACAATACATCGAAGTACTCTTAGAAAATGCTTCAAGTGGCTATGCTTGTTCTGCTACACCTATAATTTGTACAACATCAATTGATGTTGCTAAATTCTCAACGCTTTGGAATGAAGTTAAAGTAAAGAACAATCAATCTGTTCACTTAAACTCTGCTCTAACTGCACTTGTAGATTCTAGCCTATGTAATATCTAAAGTAGCGTAGTACACTTTTTTGGTGTATTACTGTCCACAAAACAAAAGTACATACCACCCTTCCTTTGTATTGACTTTTGATAACATTTTGTGGATAGTAATGTATCAATATGTATTAATAAATACTTTGGTACTTTTTATGAAACATAAAGGATTATATTTTGAAAAATACACTTGTAAGAAAATCATTAACAGCGTTGACAATTATTTTATTGTCTCAAGCACTTCTCGCAACAGAGAGTAACATTTCAGATAACTGTCTAGTTCCTAAGGATGCCAAAAATGCTATCCTTGATGTACCAAAATTTACTACTGTTTGGTTAAAATTAAACAAAGATAATAACAGCAGTGCAGGTTCACAAAAACACCTAGAAAAATACATTCAAGATGCTTTAAACGATAATAGTGGGACACTTGATGTAGAAAAGTTTTCTACTCTTTGGAATAAAGCAGGTAATAATAAAAATACAAATGACCAAGCCCATTTACAAAATGCTTTAGTAATTATTGTAGACAAAGCCTCAGGAGAGCCTTGTAGTCATCAAAATAACTTATAATCAAAAGTACGTTACTTAACGTACTTTTATAGCCTAAAGTAAACCAAAGCTTTTTAAGGATATTCCTCTATCCACAAACAACAATATTTTCTCTTCTTTTTGTTCTTTATAATTTTATGGGGTTGGAATCTATAGTTTATCCTAAACCTCTTGACTCCTTAGCTTATTTGTGTTATAAGTTGATAGATTTTTTATCTTACCTCAAACACAAATAGGAGGAACAACGATGGGAACGCAAACAATTGACAAGGTCGTCTCAAACGATTATCAACTTGGATTTGAAGTTGACATTGAAACCGATACCATAGCAGCTGGATTGGATGAAGAAACCATTCGTTTTATATCTGCTAAGAAAGAAGAGCCTACATGGATGTTAGATATCCGTTTAAAAGCACTTCAACGATGGCAAAAAATGTCTGAACCTCATTGGGCTCACTTAGACTATAAACCCATTGATTATCAATCTATCTCATACTTTTCTGCCCCTAAAACTGCTCCTGACTCTCTTGATGAAGTTGACCCAAAAATACTTGAAGCCTATAAAAAACTCGGAATTCCATTGGATGAACAAAAACAACTACAAGGAATTGCTGTTGATGCTGTTTTCGATTCGGTCTCAGTTAAAACGACTTATAGTGAAGAACTAGAAAAACATGGGGTCATCTTCTGTTCTATTTCTGAAGCCATTCAAGAGCATCCTGAGTTGGTGAAAAAATACATGTTCTCAGTCGTTCCCATGACTGACAACTATTTTGCAGCCCTAAACTCAGCTGTCTTTACCGATGGAACTTTTGTTTACATTCCTAAAGGCGTACGTTGTCCTATGGAACTTTCCACTTACTTTAGAATTAACGCTTTAAACACAGGACAGTTTGAACGTACGCTTATCATTGCAGATGAAGGCTCCTATGTTTCTTACAATGAAGGATGTTCAGCCCCAACACGTGATGAACATCAACTTCATGCTGCTGTGGTTGAGCTTATTACCATGAAAGACGCTGAAATTAAATATTCTACCATTCAAAACTGGTATCCAGGAGATGAAGACGGAAAAGGTGGTATCTACAACTTTGTGACTAAAAGAGGACTTTGTAAAGGAGATAACTCAAAAATCTCTTGGACACAGGTAGAAACAGGTTCTGCCATTACTTGGAAGTACCCTTCTTGTGTGCTTAAGGGTGACAACTCTGTGGGTGAATTTTACTCGGTAGCCGTGACCACCCTAGCCCAACAAGCTGACACAGGAACCAAAATGATTCACTTAGGGAAAAATACCTCATCGACCATTGTTTCCAAAGGTATTTCTGCAATGAAAGGGCAAAACATTTACCGTGGTTTGGTTAAGGTAGCCAACTCTGCTACTGGTGCAAGAAACCATAGCGAATGCGATTCTCTACTCATTGGTAACCAATGTGGTGCGCATACTTTTCCTTACTTAGAATCCAAAGATAACCAAGGACAGATAGAACATGAGGCAAGTACTTCCAAGATTTCAGATGAACAACTCTTTTACTTACGGCAAAGAGGCATAAGCGAAGAAGATGCTGTCTCCATGATAGTACATGGCTTCTGTAAAGAGGTCTTTAGCCAACTCCCTATGGAGTATGCTGTTGAGGCAAAAGCCTTACTAAACTTAACATTAGAAGGGAGTGTAGGATAATGCTCAACATTCAAAATTTACATGCCACCATTGGCGACAATCAAATATTAAAAGGCTTGGACTTAAAGCTTGAAGCAGGAAAAGTTCATGTTATTATGGGACCAAATGGGGCTGGAAAGTCTACGCTCTCAAAAGCCATTGTGGGTCATTATGATGTCAAAGTAAATGAAGGAACCATTGACTACAAAGGTCAAAATATTTTAGAACTTTCAGCCGAAGAACGTGCCTTAGAAGGTATTTTCATGAGCTTTCAAAACCCTGTTGAAGTAGCAGGAGTGAACAATGCTTATTTCTTACGAACAGCCCTTAATGCTAAGCTAAAACATGAGGGAAAAGAAGAACTTAACGCTGCTGAATTTTTAAGACTCATGCGAGAAGAACTCACTAAATTAGGCATGAAAACCGACATGATAAGCCGTTCACT
>CACVAZ010000024.1 GCA_902727995.1 uncultured Sulfurovum sp. | reverse complement strand
GCTCATCTTTACAACCTTTTCCCATTATTATTAATATAATAGCATAATAATAGAAAAGAACAAAATAAAAAATCATTTTTAACTTTTAAGCACGGCTAGTAGTTTCATCCATTTGTTTCATGGTTTCATAACCAACAACACCATCAATGACTAAGGTATCTACGGTAGATTGAAATGATTTTACTACTTTTTCCATATGAAGAGAAAAAACTCCATCCTCCTTAACTTCATATCCAATAGTATTTAAAATCTTTTGTACAATATACACCATAGTTCCACTCTCTCCCATTGATAATGGTTGAAAATACATACTCTTTTCTTCTCTATTCATAATCCTACTCCTATCTAATTTTCCTTGATAGAAACATCTTAATAGAAACCTCTTTATACTTATTGTAAATAAAAGTTTTAATTTTTTTATAAATTTTTTATAAAGTTTAATATTATTATTACTTATACTAAATAAAATATCATATGTTGAAGAATATTAGAAAAGCTACAAATAAAGGGTTTTCTAAGGATATTTACTGAAGAATATAAAATTTAATTTATTCAATAAAGAATAAGTAAAGATTATATTTTATTTTAACATGGGTAAAAAAGTTACACTTTACTTAATATCTTCTTGGGCAGAAGAAACAGAAATTGCCACCCCATTAGGTGTCGTTTCTACAGATTTATTATTTATTTTAGCACTAATATTACCTATATTTACAGGTACAGCAAGAACTCTTGATCCTTGTCCTTCTACCAAAAGTGTCAAATTAATATAATGAATCCCTTCTTTTGCCGAGGAGAGTTGTAAATCAATTGGAAATGTTTTATTATTATTTGAAAGTTTAAACTCTAAGTTTTGCTCTTCTAAGCCAACCAAAGCATCATCAAGTCCTTTTACATTTACTTTTAATATCCCTGAATTTATTTTTGTATGTAAAAGAATATTAACATCACTCGTTTCACCTACATCCACATGTTCTGACTTATATGTTAAATCTACCTCTAAACCTCGTTTCCCTTCTATCTGCATCGTATCTCCCTCAAGTACTTCGTAAACTTTTTTACTTGTTCCCTCTACTTTTACTGTCATTGCTATTGCTGAAACACTTAGTAACAGTGTTGAGGCTACAATTATTGTTAATTTTTTCATTTTTTTCCTTATTTTAGTTTAATGTAATATTAAAAGTATTACCTGAGTCTGTATTATAAATAAGAACAGCCATTCTGTACGTTCCAGGAGAAAATGTCCTTCTTATAGAGTCCGTTGTGGTCGAATTTTCAGCTGTAGCCACAGGTTCAGTGGATGAACCTTTATACACAAACATATCAGGATCAGGTGTACCACTACCTCCGACTTGACGTATATTTAAAGTATAGGTTCCTGAAGTTGGAATTGTAAACTTTACAAAATTATAAGCACCCACCTCCCTACTTGGATCATTGGCTGTTGCTGAATAGTTCGTAGTAATGTTCACTGAACTTCCAACATCCAAATTAGCATACAGAGGATTTGCATTTTCTAGTCGTCTATTGGTTCTTCCTGTTCCATAAATATCCCAAATAGGAGCAATGCTTTCATTACTTGTTATGGCATCAATCGCTTCATCATTCCCAGGATTTTCAGCTTTTAATGCTGTAATAAAGGTAAAGATACTCGTAAAAGCTTCCGTATTTTTTTGTGAATCCGTAAATAAATTATGCATTGGTGTAAACCCTAAAGAAAGTGTATCCCCTCTATCATCATTCGCGTCATAAACATCATAAAGAATACTGTAAATAGAAGCTTCATTATACCATCCTGCATTAGTTCTTGAACCACCATTTTCTACATTCTCAAACACTCCTGTATTTGACTGAACATTTCCTATAGAATCAAGATACAAAGGACTATCAATAATAATACAGCCCATCGCTGTTCCAAATCCTTCACCAAAGGCGAGACGAATGTCTAACATGTCCGAGGCACCATGTGAACCTCCTATGCTATCTGAACGTGAAAATTGAGACTCATAATAATGCCCCCACTCATGTCCCACCACAGCCGTATCATACTCATCCGTATCTGAGTTTTCGGTACCCAAGATGTACAATGCTACTCCATTAAAATGAGAAGTCGTAATTTGTCCAATATTTTTATTACCTGAAGCTGCAATGTTGTTTTTTGACCAAAAAATATCTAAAGTACCAAAGTCTGCATCATTTTGTGCTGTCGTAATTTTTTGAATCGCTTCATAAACCACATCTAAAATAGCAAAAGGTGCTGCTGTTCGTGTCGAAGTGTATGAAGAACCTCCCCAACCAGAGGGTGCATTTAAATTACGTGTTTGTGTACTGTTTGTCCCTAAGTCTGCTAAACTTCCTTCCATAACATAGAGTGCATTACCATTCGTATTATCTTTAACTTGAAAATCCCAATTTGACGTTCCAGCACTTACAGGCTTAATTAATTTTGCAGAGACACGTACTTTAGCAGTTGTACCTGTTACCCCAAGAGAGTAAGCTCCATTCTCATCAGTACTTGTTGTTCCCAAGATTCTTCCTGATACATCGACTATTTCAACAACAGCCCCTCTTACTTCTTTCTGAATAATATTATTATAATCTAATCCTGAAGTTCCAGCACTTTTAAATGGTACAGAGTCATAAGTTACTTTTCCTGAAACAGTTACCGTAACTGTTTGAGTCTGTGTTGCCGTACTTGTACTTCCTGAACCTGTATTTACTTCACCACAAGCTGTAAAAAATAAAATCATTAAAAATAAAAAACTTTTTTTTGAAACCATCTTAACTCTCTTTCTTTTCAAGGTTATTTGAATTAAACCATTTAATTTAAACTTAATATAAAAACTTAAATAATTTTTAATATTATAAGCTAAATATCTAGCATAAAACTTAATACAGATAAATCATAACATTTACTTAGTAAATAATTGTGGAGCAGAGGCTAAAAGTTTTTGGGTATATTCATGTTTGGGATTATCCATTACCTCTTCAACTTTACCTTGTTCTACTATTTTCCCTTCTTTCATTACAGCCACTTCATCAGCAATGGTTCGTATAATTGATAGGTCATGGGTAATAAATAAATAAGACAAGCCTCTCTCTTTTTGTAAAACTTTTAACAAGGTTAAAACTTGCGTTCTTACAGAAACATCTAAAGCAGAAGTAGGTTCATCACAAATAATAAGTTCAGGCTCCACAGCCAATGCCCTAGCAATACCAATACGTTGACGTTGCCCACCTGAAAACTCATGAGGATAACGGTAAAAGTGTTCAAACTCTAAACCCACTTTAACCAACAAATCTTTAATGACCATATCTTGTATGTTTTTGTCTTGTAATCCCACCTTTAAACTTACCCTCCCCTCACGAATAATCTCACCAATGGTCATACGAGGGTTCAATGCTGAATAGGGATCTTGAAAAACCATCTGAACTTTTCTTCGATAAGGTAAAAGTTCTTTTTGTGAGAGTCTTGTAAGGTCAATACCTTTAAAGTTAATGCTACCCTCAGTCGCCTCAATAAGCCTCAAAATAGCTGTTCCAATGGTACTTTTTCCTGAACCAGACTCACCTACGAGTGCTAGGGTTCTTCCTTTTGGTATGTTTAAAGAAATACTATCAACAGCCTTGGTATACCCTACTGTTCTTTTAAAAAAACCTTTTTTAATGGGAAAATGTACTTTTAAATCTTTTATTACCAATAAAGCTTTTTCTTCTTTCATCAAAGTTCTAATCTCCGTAGACGGTAAGGCATCACGCAATAAGTTCTTAGTATAGTCATGTTGAGGATTCTCAAAAAAGTCATCACACGAAGCAATCTCCAAAATCTCACCCTGTCGCATAACAGCAATGGTATCTGCCATTTGAGCAACCACTCCCATGTCATGGGTAATAAACAAAATAGACAGCGAACGTTTTTTTTGAATCTCTTTTAACAATGCCAATACCTGTGCTTGAATGGTCACATCCAATGCCGTAGTTGGTTCATCTGCAATCAACAAATCAGGTTCACAAGCCAATGCCATAGAAATCATCACCCGTTGCTTCTGCCCACCTGAAAGCTGATGAGGATACCAAACATATCTCTTTTCAGCATCTTTTAAAGCTACTTCTTCAAAAAGCTCAATGACTTTAGTTTTTATTTCTTTTTCATCCAAATCAAGATGCAAACGAATAACTTCTGCAACCTGCTCACCAATGGTCATAACGGGATTGAGTGCTGTCATAGGCTCTTGAAATATCATCGCTATCTTTCGCCCACGCACTTTTTGCATGTCAAATTCAGAGATAGAAAAAAGAGAATCATCATTAAGTAATATATCCCCAGAAGTGACATTAAGAGCTTCAGGAAGCAGTCGCATAATGGCTAAAGAAGTAAGCGACTTTCCAGAACCTGACTCGCCTACTAAAGCAAAGATTTCACCTCGTTTTATCTCGAAGCTAATGGATTTTAGTAATTCTTGGTTTTGTACTTTTAGGCTCAGGTTTTTTATTTTTAAAATATTATTCATTCTTTATTCCTTTTTACATTTATCATCTCAACCCCAACTCATCAGATATATCTTTCACCAACTTACTCAACGGTCGCTTCCCTATCTCATCATCACTCACATACCCACCACTAATAAGCCGTTGTAAATCTTCTCTATTTTTAAAAAGTATTCCCTCATATTGGGTCAAGAGTTCGTCTAAATAACTTTCGTTGTAGATGGCTTCTTTTTGAATGAGTTCTAGGACTATGTCTTTGTGGTTTTCATAGAGTTGTTTTAAATTAAATACTTCAATAGACTTTTCTGCTTTTTTATCTTTTGTATTTATATCAATTTTAAAACCTTTTAAGGAGTGATAAAAAGTAGAATCATTAATTTTTAAATCAAATTTTACTTTCTTATCAAAACTCTCATAGTATGGATGCAATATATCAACTTTTTTAGATGACTTTCTTTGATTACATGTTGAACAAGAAGGTATTAAATTATATAAACAAACAGCCAAATAAGGATAAGTTCCTTTATCAAAAAAATGGTCGAGTTGTGCCGTAGCATTCTGTTGATTGTTTTTTGTAAAATTAAAAATATAATTTCTATTACAATATAAACAAGAAGAGACTCCAATTTTTTTAATGTAATCTGCTTTTTTTAATCGTGAATAGAGTGTAAGAAAATAATCTTTTTCAATATTGGAAAGTTTAGTATGTACTTTATTTGAATCTATAAAAGTAGTCATTCTTTCCATATAATCATACTCAGATAAAATAAGCTTCTCTAAGCTAATAGTTTCATCAAATTTTTTTAGTTTTTTTTGAAGAAGATTATCTATAGCTTTTTTAGACACACTAAAAACTACTTTATTGTCTTTTTTCTTTTCAAGTTTTCCATTTTTAAAAATATTATCTATCTGTTTAGAAAAATGTTGTTCCACTTCTTTTGATATATTAACTTTTATCATTTTTCCAACTCATCAAGTCGTTTTTGCATGGCTATCATATTTTGTTTTATAGCATCTATCTCATCTACTTTTTTAAGTCGCTTACTATCTAACATCCGTTGAAGCTGATTCTTAACAATAGGTTCACCAATAATAGAGATAATCTGCTCACAATACTTCAACTCTTTTTCATCTAACTTGTCTTGATTTAAAAGTTTAATGGCTTTATCTATCTTACCCTTTGCAAATTCTCCTATTAAACCATCTTCCATGAAGAAGCTATTACTTAATAGGGTATGGATATTTGCACCGAAGGTTTGTTTTTTCTCTTTTAGTCCATTTACTACTTTACAGTTTCCCTTTTTGTCTTTATCTAAGAAAACTATATTTTGTTTGAGTAAATCTGAAATTACAAATGGTGAATGTGTTGTCAAGACAAAGTGTATTTTTTTATTCATGTTTTCTAAAAATTCTTCTAAAGATTTTACTAAAATATTTATATAGTTCTTTTGCCATTGAGGATGTAAATATAACTCAATTTCATCAATGAAAACTAAAATATTTTCATCCCTCGATTGAAAAGAATAATCAATAATAGTATAAATTAATTTTTGTAAATGCTTTTCTCCTGTACTTAAATCTGTATAATTTAAATGATTATCAGACATAAAATCTAATAAAAAGTATCGTGGTAAACTAGCCATTAATTCTTTAAATTCAGGCGTTAATCCATTAAATTCAAGCTCGATTCCTTTTTGTGTTCTAATATTTGCTGTGGCTCCCATCTTAAACTCATCATCATTAAATTTATATATTTTTTTTAATTCTGAAAGAAACTCTACAACATTATCAGCCTTTTGTTTCTCTTCCTCAGTAATATATGTAGAATTAGTTAAAAATATATTATTTAAGTCTTTTATATTTTTAATATAGTCCGTATTACTTATCTTTGAAAAATGATTACCTTTCTTATTACCTTTTTTACCATTATTGTTCAAAAATATACGTCGAGGATCCAATCTAATAATAACCTTATTCGGAACAAAAATATCACTATTTAGCAAATTACTATTTAATTCAGCTTGATAAGTAATAATTCTTTTACGCATTTTTTCAGCATCAATATCAAGGTTAATATTAGCTTTATTTTGAGAAAATTTATTTGGTTCTAAAATGTATTTTTTATTTTTTTCATATCTATAATGTACTTCACTCCTATAAATATCACTTGTAAATGTGTCTAAAGCATAATCCAAACTTATTGTAAAAAAATCTATTTTTTGTTCTATATATCTACTACTAATATTCAAATTAGTAATATTACTGATATATTTAGTATCATAAATAAGAATATACTCTTTTTCTGTTTCTGTAATATTTTGATTTTCAAGTCCAACTATAATCTCTAATATTGCTTCAACTAAACTACTCTTCCCACTCCCATTCTTCCCGATAATAGCTGTAACATTAATATTGTCACCAAAAAAGTTTTCTATATAATCATCATTTTCATCAATGGTCAATTCTTTTTTAACATCATCATAATCACAAGTAAACCGAGGAGAAAAATTAAACCCCTGCTTATGAATATTTTTATAATCTTCAACCCATAGATAGACCAGTTCCATTAAATTCTCTCCTTTCCATAAAATTTTACTTGTCGAAATTTTGCTACTTTTTACGCATAGCCACAAACCTATGAGTAATTTATTTAATTATTTACCCATAGATATTAACTATGGGTAGTTATATCCCTCTTCTTAACCGATTAAAGAGTTCAACATTAATAAAAAACTTACTATTTTTAATCTTAACTTCTTGTAAAACTCCAAGCTTTTCAAGTTCAACAAGATATTTAGAAGCTGTTTTCCGTGTGACATTTAATTCATCTACTACAAAATCTATCTTAGTATAAGGATGTGAAAACAAAATTTCAATCAAATCTTTACTGTAAATTTTAGGTAACCTTTCTCGAATAATATGCTTTGTCTCTTTCATCAGCTTAGCAATATCTTGAATAAGTGTAATCGTTTCCAAAGAAGTCTTTTCCACTCCATCAAGCATATACAAAATCCAGTCTTCCCAATTACCATTGGTTCGTACTTCTTGCAGTAGCCGATAATAATCACGCTTATTTTGAATGATGTAATTACTCAAATAAAGAATAGGTAACTCTAACAACTCTTGTAAAATTAAATACAAAATATTAATAATTCTTCCTGTCCGTCCATTGCCATCATAAAAAGGGTGAATGGTCTCAAACTGATAATGAATAATTGCCATATTAACCAAAGCATCCAACTCATTGGGTTTATTCATATAGCTTTCTAAGTTTGCTAATAAGGATTCTATCTCTTCATATTTTTGAGGTGGCACAAAAATCACTTCGCCCGTTTGAGCATTTTTTAGGTTTGTACCACTTTGTCTACGTATCCCTGCATCATTCTGTTCTAACTCTTTTTGAATCTCTACAATATGCCGTTTCAAAAGTAATTTATGTTCACCCACTAAGCCATAACCTTTTAACAAAGCATTTTTATAGTTCTGTACCTCTTTGGTCTCTTTTGTAAGATGTTTAATATCTAAGTCAGCAATATAAAGTTCATCATGCGTTGTAATGATGTTCTCTATTTCAGAACTGTCTTTTGCTTCTTGAAGAGCCAAAGAATTAATCAAAATATTATGATTAGGAATAATCTTAGCCACCTCATTTAACGCAGCCAATGCCTTGTTTGCCAAAATGGTTTTTTTGAGTATCTTTTTTGATTCTACATCATGACTTAAAGGTAGTTTTATTGGGCTAAATTCTTTCATCCCTCACCCATCGCCAAAATAGTCTCAACCTCATCATACCCATAAACCTCATAAGCTTCATTCTTTGCCAATATCGTGTACCCTGCCATTCTATCTGCCAGTTCATTTCCTTCAAAACCAGCGTGACCTTTGACATGTTTAACAAGCACACGTTCCTTTAACCTTTCATAAAGAGCATGAGCTTCTTGAATGATTTCAAGATTTTTAATCTCTCCACCCTTTTTCTTCCAACCTTTTTCTTTCCAAGAGTATGCCCACTTGGTAATGCAGTCAATGCTGTATTTTGAGTCACAACAAATGCTCACTTTTAAACCTTCTGCTTCTTCTGCAAGTAGCAATGCTTTATGTAAAGCATTGAGTT